>JAKZVK010000390.1:0-4294 GCA_047516085.1 Bryobacterales bacterium | reverse complement strand
CTCCGGTCTCAAGGACGGGAACAAGCACACCTGCCACGATATGGCTATCCTGTTGGCCGGCGGCGGCGGGGGCACGATCCGCACGGGCCGTGCCATTGCGTATCCGCGGGATACAGCGCTGAATCGCCTCTATCTCTCGATTGCCGAGCGGATGGGGGCGCCCCTAGAACGCTTTGCCGATGCTGCCGAGCCGCTGGACCGGTTGACGTAGTCCGGCTGCTGCGTCGGCTCGGACCTGGTGTCAATGGCCCCCTTGAGTTTCCTTCTAAGACGCTCGGCGGCCCAAGGTGGCTTCGGCCACGTCGCCGTTGGGAAGAGTTGCGGAACAAGAGTAGGGTTCCGTGCCGGCTGACGCGGCGATCCGTTGGGGGGCGGGCGTGTCGGTTTCGGCCGGCAGGATTCGATAACGCTCGCCCTTGGTTGTCGGGACGCGGATGATGTCGTCGTCCGCTCGTGCCACGACGTCCCCACGCTGCGTCACTTGGTACGGCTCTCCCCATGGATTGCGTACCCGGCACTCTTCGCCGAAGCGCGATTCCACTTCAACGAACTCTACCCGGCCCTCGCGTATCGAGGCCGTGACCAGGAATCCGCCCCGCGCCAGTAGGCGGAACTGGGCATTCCAGCTCTTCGGCCAAGCCGCGAAGACGCGAATCACTTCCGGTTCGCCGGGGTGAGGCGAGACGCTCTGCAGCAGCCCTTCTTGGAGCGCGGTCGTGATGCATCCAAGGTGTTCGATCGAGTGGGCGGTCTTGCCTTCAAAGAGAGCGAGACCGTTGGGGAGCGGGCTGAAACACTTGGCGTAGTAACTCGCCAGGATGATGGGCAGGTCGTCACCGCGCCCGGTTCGGGACCCGTAGACCGGAGTGCGGGCGGCACTTCCGAACGGCTTGCCCTCGAGGACATCTTGTCGAGAGGGATTCAAGCTCGCAATCTTCGAGACGATACGGTCGGTTTCGGCGTCCTCGGTCTCGAGGGTCCAGACCTCGAACGGGAAGATCGGGAACAGCAGGGCTTCCCCAGGATCGCTTTGGGCTCCAAGGACCTGCCCCAGGTGGCCGATGGACCAAACATCATCGGCCAAGGTGCCGCCGGCGAGGGCTTTGGATTCCGGCTCGTGGCCCATCGGATAGGGGGCGAGATTCTCAAGCAGCTCCCGCCACTTTGCCTGTAGATCCGAATCCAGGCCGAGGATCTCGGCGGCGCGAATAGCCAAGGGCGCGGTGCCACGAATGGCCGACAGGTCGGTGTTTCCGTCGTTGACTCCCCAAAACGCCTCGTGTTGATTAAGGCCGTAGAGGTGGTAGCGGCCGTCGGCCTCCTTCTTGGCGAGGCTGCGGTAGAACTCGAGCGTCCCTTTCAGCAAGGGATAGGCATGCGTGCGCAGCCACTCTTTGTCGCCGCTGTAGCGGTACCGCCACCAGGCTTGCACGGCAAGTTCGCTGCCGGAGGAGGCGATGTGGCTGACCCAGGAGTAGCGTCCCTTGGCGATGTGGGGAGGCTTTCTGCCGTCGGCCATTTGGGTGAGGACGCACTCGAACTGGCCGAAGGAACGGGCTCGGCCAGAAAACTCGGTGTTGGGCTTCAGGCCTTGGTAGACGTCGAAGTACTCTTGAGCGACGTCGTCGGGTAGCTCGACCGGTCCGTCAAAGGGACCGGCTTCGAGGAAGTATGCGCCATTCGCCTTCCAGCGCTGGCGGGCGGCGCTTTCGCAGGCCGGCAACTGCTTGACGTACATGTTGAAGAACGGGTCAGTCAAATCGACAGCGTCCGAAGCGTAGAGGGGAAAGTGAGAAACCTCCGTCGTCCACACCCAGAATTGCGAGCCCCAATTGCGTTGGTCGCCATCGACCGCGAACAGTGAGGCGTTCCACTTGGCCGGGAGTGTTCCGCGCGAGGTGGCGGCCATGAAGTAGAGGTGGAGGGTTCGCACATGCGCCATGAATCGGCCTACCGTGTCCGCGCTTTCGACGTGAACGAAGGTGCGAGCCCAGAACTCGGCCCACCATGCGGCGTGGGGCTCGATGAGCGAGGCGTAGGATTGCCGAGCGGCTGCCTCGAGGAAGTTGCGGACGGCAATGGCCGGGTCCTTGTCGGGGGACCACGAGGCGGCACTGGAGATCAAGATCGTTGTCTTGCCGGCGGCAGCGGGGAGGGCCAGCGTTCGCGAGCGGTCTTCGGTACGCTCAACAGCAGCTTGTCTGCCGGTGACTCGGATGGCGGCCGCTGAAGCACAGTAGTGATCGCCTTCCTCGAACGTCTGCGTCACCGTGATCGAGTCAGGGGCATCGTGGAACTCGTGGCGCGCGACATGCTCTCCGTTGCTGACCTCGGCGTCGCGCCACATCGACAGGGTGACGCGGATCGGCTGGGGTGAGGCGCGGCGGTCGTCGATCTCGAGCGCGAGTACGTCGGTGTCCGCGGAGACAAAGCAGCGAGCCGTGACCTGATTGCCGGCGATCGTGTTCTCGGCCCGATAGAGTGAGAGGCGCTGTTCGAACGCGGGGCCTCCCTCGAAGGCGGGACTGCCCACGTCGATCGAGACCTGGGCGCAGCCGCCGCAGTAGTCGGCCGGGCCGTCGCGCGCGCCTTTGTGATTGCGGTTGACGGCGAAGACGTCGTTGTGATTGATCTGCATCCGCAGGCGGCTGGGCTCGGTCCAGACGAGCGTGCCCATGTGGCCGTTACCGATCGGATGGCCCTCGACCGGCTGTGCCGCCGGGCTGCGGTAGATCAGGTCGGCGGCGGAGACTAGAGCTTTGTAGTCGACGTTGAGCAACGAATCTGGAGGCTGCTGTTGGCAAGCTGGTTCCAGCAGAATTGATCCCGCTGCTGTGCCGAGACCTGCGAGGAAAGTACGTCGTGCCAGGTTTCGGTTAGGCTGGTCTGGTTGCATCGATGTGTTCTCACCGGATCGAGAGGAAGGGCGGGACCAGTGGAATGTCGCGGAGATTCCTTAGGCGTAGGGGCGGGCCCCCGTGCCCGCCCGACAGCTCGTTTGCCATCGGTTTTCTCTGAGACAGTCCACCAGTGTACGGCAAAGGGAGAGTGACATGATCGCTTGGTTCAGAAGACAGGCAGCTTCCCACAGTAGCGCCAGAGGTCCTCGGGCGGACCTGGGGCGGGTCAAGCGATCGACCTGGGTGCTCCTTGCGTTCGTTCTGCTTTGCCTGCCGTCGTGCCAGGAGCCGAAAGCCCCGCAGGCCGCCGGGATGCGCCCGCCGCCTCGCACCCTCAGCGCCGAAAACGCCGAGCAGGGACTGTTCCAGGGAATGGCCCACCTATTCACGATTCCCAACTATTTCGACTACGGCAACTTTGAACCGCAGGAGTGCACGGAGCTACCCGGCAAGCTGTTCCGCGCGAAGGCCAGAGCGGGCGAGTGCCCCACAGCCTTTCTCATCAGCGGCCAGGACCATTGGTACGCAGGAGAAGTCAACCAGTATCGTTTCGAAGAGAAGTTCCTGTACGCGGCATGGCGGGTGAAACGACCGACGGAACTGGTCCCTGGGGGCAAGTACTCCTACGTCTACCCGGCGGGCGGGCCGTGGCAGGTGTGGATGGAACGAGGCACGTCGGGTGAGCCGGTATGGAAGGTCGAAGTGTCGGGTGGTGGTGGGACCGGCACGCAAACTCTGGCGGCTCCGCCCTCCGATGACGGTTGGGACGAGGTTCGACTGACGCTCCAGCCCGACGGCCTCGAGATCGAGTTGAATCGCAAAGAGACAGCAAGATACTCGCACGGCCCCTACCCCGAGACGTTTCGGATGCATGTGGGAGCTGCCCAGACCGACCCAACCGGGGCGGAGGTCGTCTCGGAGTACCGGCACTTCTTCTTCAATCGCTTTCCCTTCCCGCACTCGCAAAAGGATGTGGGGCCGGACGGGCCCGAGGACGTGCGCCCGGAAGATGAGATGATCCGCAACTTCGCGATCGAGGCGACGGCTCAGTCGCCGCGCCACACAGAAGGCGACATCATCGAGATGAAAGACGGCTCGCTGCTGCTGGTTTGGTCAGACTACTTCGACGGCGAGGGGTGGGATCGCTCGCCGGCGCGCCTGAGCGCCAAGGTGTCCAACGACGGCGGAAAGACTTGGGGCGAGAAGTGGACGGCGGTTGAGTACGATCCCGAGAGCCCCTCGGGCAACGTCATGTCCGTCAGCCTCATTCGCACCAACGGCGGCGACATCTTGATGGCCTATCACGGCGAGTTGCCCTCGATGAACGAAGAAGGCACTGTGCTGCGGCGATCAAGCGATGAAGGACGAACGTGGAGCGAGGCGAAGCCCATCAG
>JAKZVK010000389.1:0-2771 GCA_047516085.1 Bryobacterales bacterium | reverse complement strand
CGACCTGGACCAACGGCTGGCGCTTGTATATGTCCTGATCAGTGTGCTCCCCCTTCCTGTCATGCTCATCGGCCTGGGATGGTCCGCCTCGCGAAGCTCGGTTTCGACTGCTCGCCATCGGTCACGATCGGCGAGCCCGTTGCCTCCATTGCGGCGATTGTCTCGGCCACGGCGCGCTCCATGGCGCGGCCGAGCTCCGCGTCATCGAGTCTGCCGGCCCCATGCGCGACCATGGCCTCGATCAGGTAGTCGGGACGAGGAACACTGCCAATCGGTTCGGTGGGAATGGTCGTGGCCATCAATCGTCTCCGAGATAGACGTTAACGGTAACCCTCGCGAGTGTAAGACTCGCTATCCGGCAACGTCCATGAATCCGGGACGACAAACCCGCGCCGGCCGGAGCGCAGCCCCGCGGGCCGTTGCGGGAGAACCCATTGCGCACCGCCAATTCGCCCTTCGTCATGCCCATCCCCGACTGCGTTCTCCGCGAATGGTGTCCCTCCAAGCCGCTCCACCGAATTGTGCAGGTGAGCAGAAACCGTTCCTCCACGTCGTGGAGGCACTCCCTCCAGCGAGTGGGAACCGAGTGTCGAGGCGAACGGTTTCCTACCACATTGACCGTTCCGCGCCTCCGCCCATCCGGGTAGCCACCGTGCGGCCGAACCAATGTGGTGAGCGTGGACCCGCCCGCCAAGTGCGGCACAGATACTCGGGGATACGCGGGAGATTGAACGCGGCCGCTTCCGGTGCATTGACGACCGGCTCGACCGTTCAGTGCTGATTTCGGCCTGGAACTCTTACTACCGGGGCGCGTCGGCAGGAACCTCCGATCACGTCCTGACACTTGGGGCCGGTATTGACGCCCGCGATGGAAACGATCCGCCTGCTGATGTCGACGGACACCCGCAGAAACGAAATCCGCGCCGTGCGCACCGAGCACATCGGTCTCGATACGGCTGAAATCTGCATCGTCGACGGCGAGTGGGAGTCCATCCGCGCGTGGACCGGGCTCCACGGCGTGCACAAGCACGATACGCGCCACTGTTTCGCCTGCCCCTACTGGTAGCATCCATCCCACCGAAAAATCCAGGCAACCGCCATGTTGATTACCGAAGAGGAAGTATTACCCCGTTTCCGGGAGCATCTCTCTTGGGCAACCGAAATCGATCTTGCCACCGCCTGGGCCACGAGCCACGAGGGTCTCCGCGCCTTGCAGCGGCAGCAGCCGGCGCCTGAAGTCCGGGCCGTCGTGGGCCTTTGGGGCAACCTGACCGATCCCTTCGCGCTCAGAATGCTCGCCAACATCGGTCAGCTGCACGGGGCCGACGCAGGTCGGCGCTTTCACCCGAAAGTTTTCATATTCCGCGGCGACGGCAGAACCGTAGCTTGGGTGGGGAGCGCAAACTTCACATCCGGCGGCTTCGGCATGAACGAGGAGGCCCTGTTCGAGACATCCGACACCGAGTCCGTACAGGATTGGTTCGATGACCTGTGGGAACACACCGACCCGCTCGACGCCGCCGCCATCGATGCCTATGCCGAGTCTCGAAATAACGATCCTCCTCCGCCAGCACCGCGGCCGCCGAACACCTCCGACCTGGACCCCCTGCAATTGCTCGAAGGAGTCGGAGACTGGCAGAGCTATGTCGCAGCTTTGGAGCAGTGCGACGGCTGGTGGAGCAATCGTCATTCATGGTCCGTCCTGGGCGAGCAGAGCAGCTGGCGCGAAACCGCCGAGGTCCTGCACGACATCGTCGCTCAACCAGATTGGGGTGAGCTCGATCAATACGACCGTCTTCGCCTGCTCGGCCTGACCCCGGGCGTGGACTGGGCGCTGTTTGGCCGCATGAGACCAGCTGCCCTGAACACGGTATTCGGCGCCGACCGGGAAGCGATTCAAGACGTCGTGCTCGGTGTCGTCGCCGCCGACGATAACGCCTTCCCCCAACTCGCGTTCGAATCCTATCAAGCCCTCCGGAACATCCATGGGGTTGGCCCCGGAATTGCGACGAGATTGCTAACCCTTGCCCGCCCCGACCGTTTCGTGTCGGTAAACGAGGCATCGAAGGCTGGCTTGGCCCGCGTATTCGGTCGTGCGCGTACCACCTTGGGAAACCCGCGCAACTACGCCCGTCTTCTTACCACCATCTACGATCAGGATTGGTACAGAAATCCGGCTCCCGCGAATCCGCGCGAACGCGCTATCTCACGGATACGAGCCGCCTTGCTCGACTCGTTCGTTTACGACACGGAGAACGCCGGCTGACGACAATTCCCGGCGGATCTGTCGCCACCACAGCCGGAGCGCAAGCCGTCCGCCAATATCGAGACCGCCGTGCGGCACTGGCTGCAATCCAAGGCGCTCCACCCCGACACCGTCGACCGTCTGGTCTTCCTCAGAACCGCCCTCGAGGCGCTGTTTCTCCGCACGGGCGTCAACGGGAAGCTGGCCTTCCGCTTGGCTATCAATGGCGCCTAGATATCGGCCGCAACCGGGCTGTTAGCGGCTGCGTAAAAGCGCGGATAAATGGCGAACAGTGGAGCCCGCTTCCAGCGGTCTGCGGTGCCGGTGACGATTCAGAACGGTGGGTCGGTGTCTGACCAGAGGTCGGGTTGTCGCTCATCGATTCCGTTGTGGTAGCGGTAGAGCTGTTCGGAGTAGTGGTTCTCCATCCGGTGTGCGATCTCGAGGAGGAAGTCGATCAACCTCGCGGCGGCCTCGTCGGAGAGGTCGAGAGGGACGGTGATAAGCGGCGGGGGCTGGTGGTTCA
>JAKZVK010000388.1:0-2633 GCA_047516085.1 Bryobacterales bacterium | reverse complement strand
GAGCCTTGACGAATGGTGAGGTTGAGGCGCTCGACGAACGACGTGTTCAGGGTCTCGGAATCCTCCGACTCCCACAACGCAGCCCTCAGTCGCGTCGCGGTGCCGATCTTCACGCGGCGCTCGACCCGGACGACCCGATTGTTCCGCCGCGTCTTGAGCACGTGACCATAGACGCACGCTGACCCAAAGAGGCTTCGAATCGCCCCGACGTAGGACTCGAAGCCATCGGTGGCGATCAGGGGAGCGCCCACGACTCGCCCTCGGCGGATGACGTCGCTGATGATGGCCCAGGCGTTGCGATCGGAGCGGCGGCCCAGGAGGCTACCGGCCCACAAGCGGGACGAGACCTCGAGGGTCGCAAACAGCCAGCAGGTCTGGCTCTTTTTGCCGATAAACGTGCAGAGTTCATCAGCCTGCAGCTCAATGAGGTCGAAATCGCGCAGCATTCGGTCGTTGAAGTGCTTCGCGGCTGTCGAGGCCCGCTCGAGCCAACGCGCGATGGTGTTACGTGAATGGCCCGTGACTCGGGCCGTCGAAGAAATGCTCACGCCTTCGACTCGCAGGCTGGCGACGTGGTCGAACTCCCGTCGGGTGCAGCGAAGCCCGCGGTACGCGGTCCCCGTGTTCGTGCTCAGCGTTCTCCTGCAGATGGTGCAGCGGTACCGCCGCCGTCGACCGGACTTCGTCGCGAACGAGCCGTAGCCCACGAGGTTGAGGCCCGGCTTTCCACGGTTATCGCACCCGGGCGTGGCGCACGCCATCCCGTCGATCTCGTTCATGGCTCAAGTGTACGGGGGGCGAGACCTGTCGTGTCCGTCACGACCGCAGAGCTGAAGGTGACCGATCAACAGCGACCGGCGCAAGCACCCGATAGCAAGCCGACGCTGAGTTCACGGCCGATAACCAACCGCCGCGTAGTCCATCCAGGTGAAGAGGAGACGATTCAATCGTTCGACGTTGGCGTTGAGCGTATGGGCCCAGTCCGGCAGTGCCGCGTCACTACCTGCGGCGACCGGCTGCAGCTTCTCGGACTCGGGAAACGGCGACCGGTATTGAATGGCCACTTCCTGGAACCCCGTGGCCACCATAAAATACTTCAGCGTATCCGGATGCAGGGGGCGGACGTGCGTGACGTCGCGGATGTAGCTGTCGAAAAACGCGACCCAGCACGCGGGGTTGATGGTCTCCAGCACGATGGGCGAACCTGGCCTCAGTTTCCCGAATGCCGCATCGAGCAGCGCGGTCAGGTATCCGGGCTCAAGGTGCTCGACCACCTGCGCGGCGATCAGGCCGCCAAGGGACGCGTCGGGCTGGGATCGCAGGTAGGTCAGCGCGTCCGATTCGGCGGCGTCGAGTCCTTTCGCGAGGCACACCTCGATCATCGAGCGATTGACGTCGACCCCGTGCGCACCTACGCCGTGCTCCTTGAGTAGTGCGAGAAACTCGCCTCGACCGCACCCCACGTCGAGCACATCGGACCTGCCGGCGAACACGCGTAGATAGTCGGCCATCCGCTGCCGGATCTCGTCCTGTGTGCCGCGGAACTCATCCTCGAAGCCGACGTACTTGTAGCTGTGCAGCGAGATCGCGTCGACCGGGGGGACGGTCCCCGTCACGGACCTGGGTGGCGCGGTCTGAATCGGACGAGCCGCGGCCAGCCGCTCGACTTCACGGGTCAGACTGTGCGTGGCGTGCTGCAGCACCCCGACCGCGGTGCGAGTTTCCTGACGCGCGGCAACGAGCGACGCCATTGCCCCTTCGAGTGCCAGTAGCGACTCGCCTTGGCGCGAGATCTCGCGTGATGTGGTGTCGAACGCACGCTGGCAATCATCGAAGGCCATCCCGACGGCTTCCAACGTCGCTTGCTGCGCACGCGTCGTCGCGTTGAGATTCCGGTTGATGTGGTCGACCAGCGCCGCGTTGAACGTCTCCTGCGGCGACAACACGCGCGCCAGCAGACGCCGAATGCGGTAGATGACACGGCGTGCGATCGAACCATCGGTCGGCTCCGGGCCCGAGAGCCGCCACCAGGCATTGAGCCGCTCGACCTGATGCCGGTCTGGCCCTGGCACCTTCGGCAAGGGGCGGACGCGGTGGGAAGACGCACTGAGTTTTGGCATGCTCATCGCCAGATCCTGCCCTCCAAGGGGTGAGATCCGCGTACCGCCGCTGCCCGCCCCGCCTGCCGCTTCGGCGGGGCGGGCAGGCAGAAATCACCTCCGATGCCAATCACAACGTCACATCGCCGCGTCGAACGAGGGCCTGATTGTAAACCGGCCAGTTCGCAACGCAATACTTCGGTCTTGTACGTGGGATGAACCCTCGACTGCATCCCCGTAGTGTGGCTCCTTCGGAGGGTCCCGAGAAGTGCGGGCCAAGCCGCCGCCGGAAAATTCTTTTCGTGCATGAATAAGTGCGTCTCGCTGGTCTCCGTTGCTGAGATCGAACGGGCTCAGCTCGAAAGGGTCATTGAGATCACAAAACCTGGAAATCTTGATGTGCTGCTTTTCGATGTTGTCACGAGCCCATTCCTCAGGAAGAAACTTATATACGCGTTTCATTTAATGCCACCTTTCCGCCGTCCCGGTCTTGCCCTTCGTCCGATCCGCGCGGCCGAGGGCGCGGGATCCGTG
>JAKZVK010000387.1:0-4010 GCA_047516085.1 Bryobacterales bacterium | reverse complement strand
CCAGTCCATCCCATCATTATGACGTTCGTTTCTCATCTAACGTGCAGCAAGACCGGCGAGCGGCTCCCGGCCGGGCAGGTTCATAACCTGTCGGCGAGCGGCGCGCCGTTGCTCGTCCACTATGATCTGGCGAAGGCCCGTGAGCAGTTCAGCCGCGACGAGGTCGCCCGCGGCCCCAGCTCGATGTGGCGCTACGGGCCGCTGCTGCCGGTCGTTGACCCTACCAACATCGTCACCCTCGGTGAGGGACAGACACCGCTACTCGGCACGCCCCGTCTCGGCCGGCGACTGGGCGCGAAACAGCTCTGGGTCAAAGACGAGAGCCTCAACCCCACCGGCACCTTCAAGGCCCGCGGGATGGCCTGCGCCGTGTCGATGGCCAAGGAACTCGGCATCCGAAAGCTCGCCGCGCCCTCGGCCGGAAACGCCGGCGGCGCCATGGCCGCCTACGCCGCGGCGGCAGGCATGGAGGCTCATATCTTCATGCCGCGCGACGTGCCGGCAGCCAACTACATCGAGTCGAAGATGTGCGGCGCGCACGTCACGCTTGTGGACGGCCTCATCAGCGACTGCGGCAAGATCGTCGCCGAGCGCAAGGACGCCGAGGGATGGTTCGACGTCTCGACGCTCAAAGAGCCCTACCGCATCGAGGGCAAGAAGACCATGGGGCTCGAGTTGGCCGAGCAGTTGGGTTGGCGTCTGCCCGACGCGGTTTTCTACCCCACCGGCGGGGGCGTGGGCCTGATCGGCATGTGGAAGGCCTTCGACGAGATGGAGCAGCTTGGCTGGATCGGCTCGAAACGGCCGAAGATGATCTCGGTGCAGGCCGAGGGTTGCGCTCCGATCGTCCAGGCATTCGAGCAAGGCCGCGACGACTCCACCTTCTGCGAAAACGCCACGACCCTGGCGAGCGGCCTACGCGTCCCTAAGGCGATCGGCGACTTCCTGGTTTTGCGCGCCGTGCGCGAAAGCGGAGGCACCTGCGTGGCGGTGTCGGATCAACACATGCTCGACGCGGGCCAGGCGCTTGCCGAAACCGAGGGCATCTTCGCCGCTCCCGAGGGTGCCGCCTGCATCGCGGCGCTCGAGGTCCTGCTGGGCAACGGCTTCCTCAAGCCCGACGACGAAATCGTCATCTACAACACCGGGACGGGCTACAAGTACCTCGAGAACTGGTCCACGCGGTTCCCTCCCGAACCCACGGCCGAGGAGCGCCAAGGCGGCATGATCCTGCCTCGATAAGCGGCACGGCAGCCTACGCTATGCCAAGCAGCCTCTTCAGGTTGCCCCCGAGGATCGCCCGCACGTCCTTGTCGGCGACTCCCAGTTCCCTCAGTACCGCCATCTGCAGCTCGATGACGCCGGCGTTCCAGCCGCGCGGGAAGAAGGAGGAATCCGACCCGAACAGCAGCCGCTGCGCCCCGTAGACCTCGAGCGTCTTGCGGAAGACGGTGGTCAGATCCACGTCGGGCGTTTCATATTTGACCCACGAGTTTGAACTCGAGGTATCGAGGTAGACGTTCGGCGCCAGATCCCCCAGCATCAATACCTCGCGCAGGTAGCCGGCTCCGAAGTGCGGAATGACGAATTGGACGTCCGGGTACTCCAGCGCGACGCGGTGCAGGTCGATCGGGTTTGACCGGCTCATGTCGAACTTCGAGGCAAGCCCAAGCTTCTTGCGCACGCCCACCGTCAGCACGCCCATGTGAACGAACACCACGACCTTCTTGCCCGACGCGAACTCATAGACCGGCGCGAGGCGCTCGTCCTGGGCCGAAAAGCGGTGCATCGCGGGGAAGAGGCAGATGCCCTTGAGGCTCATCTCGTCGACACACGCGCGCATACGGTCCTGGGCATCGGGCGCTAGCGGGTTGAGCATGAAGTAGCCGTGGATGCGGCCGGGGAAGGCCCGCGCCGCGTCGGCGGCCGACGGCTCGTCCCCAGGCAGGCTGGCCATGAGGCAGATACGCTCCACTCCGTGGCGGTCCAGTTCAGCGACCCAACGCTTCGCTAGCTCGGCGTTGTCGTCGGGCGGCAGCTCCCAGCCCAACTGCTTGACGATTGCTTCGTCGGCAGCTTCGTCGGGAGCTTTGTCTGGCTGGCGGGCCTGGATGTCCTTCTTTTGCGAGGCGAGGATGCGGAAGAAATTCCTCGAGAACAGATGAGCATGCGCGTCAGCAACGGCGATCTCACCCCAGGGTGTCTTCATCGGAAAGGCGCCTCCGCCGGGAGTATGTGTTTACTTGCCGGCCGCTATCGCCGATTCGAGACGAGGTTCGCAGCCCAGCCCCACCCGACGATGGCTTGAAACACCTCCAGTGTACTCAAACGCTTCTGGAACCTTCGAGGACGAAGCCGGCTGGGATGGATAACGGAGGGAAGGATGGCCCCCGAGAACGAGGCGACCGTCGTACGACCGGGTTCTACGTCGGGGTAGGACCGAAGTCGTTCCCGAACCCACCGAAACCGGCAATCGCAAAAACCAGGCGTCCGTTGTTTCAGGTAAACAATTCTGCGCAACAGGAGAGGAACGCCTCCCTGCCGGGAGTCGTTGGGCCGGTCGCGGAGGTCGGCTGTTAGTCGGCGAAGTAGTTGACGGCGGCAGCGTGTGACGGCCGCGGGTGCTGCGACGGCTGCGACGGCTGCGACTGCCACTCGGTCGGGTGCGGCATGAAGGCGAAGCGCTGCAACCGATGCAACACGTCGCGGGAGTCGCGTCCCAGCAAGCTACAACAGAACTCAAAGCTGAACTTGCCGTTGGTGCGGCCGAAAAGCCAGTCGATCGCTTCATCGCGCGTGCGCCTTGGTCCGCTGCTGGCGTCTTGGAGAGCCTGAATGAGCACGGCCCCCGCCAGTCTCTGAAGCGCACGATCGAACGTCATCGTTTTATTGGTCGCTGTTTGGATGATTTGCATGATGAACCCTGTCAAAATCTCGACTTCTTGCATTCTCATCTTGACAGTTCATCAAGCATTTGAGAATGGAGCATCCGTACCAAATTCACCTAGGGATATGTCCTTATGAACCAGTCGTAAGAGGTATACCTGATGGCCTTGTCTAGGTGCTTTCACCCAAGCGTCAGCTACCGAACCGCGGCGCAAGAGCACCACTTCCCATATCGGCTGCCCTCGTCAACCCTGAGGGCGCACTTGTCTTCCCGGGAGCCGAGAGGGAGCCAGTTGGGTGTCCGCCGACCTCGTTCGTCGGCCGGGTCAGTTTCTCTTCTCCCGCGGGTGCTCTTCGTGTCGAGGGGCTTGACAACGGAACTAATGTGCTGTATGTTCTGTATAGACTGAAATGTCAGAAGATAGGATCGGATTACCAGTTGATCGAACCCGGGCTTTCCCTCGCCGCGACTCGACGCTTTGGCGGCCCGGCGGTGCGATCCTGCTCCTGCTCTTACCGTTGATACTGGCGCCGGCCAGCGCCGACCCCCTTCCGCCCTGGGTGTTGATGTGGACGATCGCCTTTGCCCTGTTCTTCGGATGCAAAGTGCTGACCTGGAGCCGAGCTCGGACGGTGTCGGTTCCAACTTGGCGGTCGCTGGTCTATCTATTCGCGTGGGTAGGCATGGACGCTGAGAAGTTCTTGAGCAGCGAGCCTCCCCGAAACAAGCCTCGGCCGGCGGAGTGGGGGCAAGCCGCCTTGCGCTTTGTGGCGGGGCTCGGGCTACTGGGATTTGTCGTACCGGCCGTGGCGGCCGAGTCCGGTTATCTGGCGGCCTGGATCGGTCTCGTTGGCCTAGTTCTGGTCCTGCATTTCGGGCTGTTCCACTTGTTGGCGCTAGGTTGGCAAGTTGCCGGTGTGGCGGCCCGGCCGATCATGCGCCGGCCCCTGGCGGCCCAGTCGCTTGGAGAGTTCTGGGGCCACCGCTGGAATTCCGGCTTCCGGCAGGTGTCGCACGATTTTGTCTTCGAGCCGTTGTTGCGGAGCGTCGGCCCGGCATTGGCTAGCCTGAGCGCGTTCGTCGCCTCAGGGCTGATCCACGAACTGGTGATCTCGGTGCCGGC
>JAKZVK010000386.1:0-2634 GCA_047516085.1 Bryobacterales bacterium | reverse complement strand
TGAAGTGGGCGACCACTTCAACACCATCGCTGTCTTCAGCCTGGCGATGCAGAACACGCGATCCGGCATGGTGGTGGCCGGGGTCATGCTGTCGCGGGCGATCCCGATGCTCATGGCCGGGCCGATCGCGGGCGTGCTGCTCGACCGTTGGGACCGCAAAAATATCATCATGACGACGGATCTGTTTCGCGGACTCGTCGCAGGGATGTTTATCTTCGCCGTGATGCCGGAGAAGACGTGGCTGCTGTATCCGCTCAGCGCGCTGCTTTGGTTCGTGGCGCCG
This sequence comes from Bryobacterales bacterium, assembly GCA_047516085.1. Classification (GTDB taxonomy): domain Bacteria; phylum Acidobacteriota; class Terriglobia; order Bryobacterales; family UBA6623; genus JAKZVK01. The sequence continues at coordinate 2,351 of JAKZVK010000386.1, read as the reverse complement.
TTCTTCACAAGCGGCCGCACGGCCATCCTTCCGACGATCGCCAGCCCCGAAGAGCTGCACACCGCGAACTCTCTGACGCAGACGACGCGCTACGCGGCGGTGACGGTCGGCACGTTCTTGGGCGGCGTGAGCGCGGCCGCCTTTGGCTATGAGTACGCGTTCTTGCTCAACGCCGCATCGTTTCTGTTCTCGGCGCTGATGATCTCGCGGCTGAAGCTCAAGCAAGGTCACTTCCGTCCGCCGCGAAAGGCGCTCACCGAAAGCGACGTGATACGGCCGTGGCATGAATACAAGGAGGGGCTGCGTTACCTGCGCTCGAAGCCTCTGCTGTTCGCCATCGCCATGGGGCATGTGGGCTGGGCCACGGGCGGCGACGCGGCGCAGGTTCTCTTCGGCCTGTTCGGCGAGGTGGTGTTCGAGCGCGGCGCGGCGGGCATCGGGATGATCTGGAGCAGCGCCGGCGTCGGGTTGCTCATCGGGGCGCCGATCGCGTACCGCTACGGGGCCAAGCTGCCGTTTGAGAAGTACAAGACGATGGTCGTGATCGCTTACTTCCTCCACGGCGTGACGTACATTTTGTTCAGCCAGGCCCAGCCTTTCTGGCTGGCGCTGATCTTGATCGCTGCTTCGCGGGCGGCGAGCGCCGTGTTTGTGATCTCGAACCTCGGCCAGCTCCTGCGCCATGTGAGCGACGAGTTTCGCGGGCGGGTGTTCTCGACGGTCGAGTCGATGACGTGGGCGATGATGATCCTTTCGCTGACGGCCGCCGGCGTGGCTTCGGAGACGGTGAGTCCGCGAACGATCGGGGCGGTGGCGGGCGCGTTCAGCTCGTTGGCGGCTATCGGCTGGGGGTGGGCACATTGGACGGGGCGGTTACCCGAGCCCGCGGTGGAAGGTATCGACCCTGACGAGGTCGAGGTGCATCGTGAGCCGAGGACGTGAGCAAACTCCTACTAGCAGCACTCGTGCTCTTGGGGACAGTCAGCCAATTTTCGCGCACGAAAGATGTCGGTAAGCGGTTGATTTCAGGGGCGCGCGAAAAATGGTGACAGTCCCCGAAGGGAAGCGCATCGCTTTGCGGCGGGCTAGAGGCCGAGTTGTTTGCAGATGGCGTCGACGCGTTGCTTAACGGCTTCGTCCATCTTGATGACGTCGGGCCAGGGACGCGTGAAGCCCTCCTCGGGCCATTTGCGGGTCGCGTCGATGCCCATCTTCGAGCCGTAGTTCGCCAGGCGGCTCGAATGGTCGAGCTGGTCGATCGGCCCCATCGTGAACTGGATGTCGCGCTCGGGGTCGATGTTGTTCAAAGCCTTCCAAGTGACCTCGCTGAGGTTCTGAACGTCGACATCGTGGTCGACGACGACGATGCATTTGGTGAACATGGCCTGTCCCAAGCCCCAGATGGCGTTCATCACCTTGCGCGCCTGCAGGGGATAGGACTTGCGGATCGAGAGGATCATCAGGTTGTGGAAGATGCCCTCGGCCGGTAGATTGATGTCGACCACCTCGGGCATCTGCAGGCGCATCAGCGGCAAGAACGCGCGCTCGATCGTCTTGCCCATGTAGAAGTCCTCCATGGGCGGCGGGCCGACGATGGTGGTGGCGTAGATGGGGTCCTTGCGCTGCGTGATGCAGGTGACGTGGAACACCGGGAAGTCGTCTTCGAGCGAGTAGAAGCCGGTGTGGTCGCCGAAGGGCCCCTCGGTCTTCAGCTCGCCAAGCTTGACGTAGCCCTCCAGCACGATCTCGGCGTTGGCGGGCACTTCGAGATCCACGGTCTCACACTTGACCAACTCGACCGGCTTCGAGCGTAGAAAGCCGGCGAAGAGCATTTCGTCGAGGTCCGGCGGCAGGGGGAGGATCCCCGAGAACATCGTTGCCGGGTCGGCGCCGATCGCGACCGCCACTTCCATGCGCTCTTCGGTGCCCTCGGCCAGACGCCGGCGGTAGTGTTCGGCCCCCTGCTTGTGAGTTTGCCAGTGCATGCCGGTCGAGCGGTCGTCGTAGATCTGGAGCCGATAGACTCCGACGTTGCGCTTGCCGGTGACCGGATTGCGCGAGAACACCAGCGGCAAGGTGATGAACCGGCCGCCGTCCTGCGGCCAGCATTTCAGGACCGGGTAGTCGAAAAGAGAGAAGTCGTCTTTCTTGATGACCTCTTTCACCGGCCCGCTCTTGACCTCTTTGGGAAAGAACGAGCCCATCTCGGCCAGCTTCGGCAGCATCTTCAGCTTTCCGACGAGGCCTTGCGGGGTCTTCATCTCGAGGTACCCGGCGATGCGTGCGGCGATGTCGTCGACCGAGTCGACCTCGAGAGCGATCTCCATTTTGCGCATGCCTGCAAAGCCGTT
>JAKZVK010000385.1:0-5593 GCA_047516085.1 Bryobacterales bacterium | reverse complement strand
CCGTTCGGGCAGACAGGTTTTGGGTGGGTTGCAGTACGGGGCAGGTTTTGACCTGCCGGTTTCATCCGGCGACAGTCAGCGGATGTCCGAAATGGTGAGGCCCGCCTCGCGCGCCATCGACAGCGCGTTCTCGAGGTCCTGCTCCTGGATCACGATGCCGTGCACGCGCGCCCACCATGTTCCTGGGACCACGTTGCTTTCGTGCCATTCCTCGGCCTGGTCCGTAACCGGCTGCAGCACCACCGCGCCCGGGACGGTGCCGCCCATGTCGGAGAGCACGATGTCGCGTCCGTCGGCCTGTTCGCGCGCTTCGTTGCGCTCCATCTTCACCAAGTCGGTCTCCGATAGCCCGAAGAAGTGGGCGAGGCCGTCTGGGTCCTTCGCGAGATCGGCCTGATTTGCGGTCTTGATGGGCGCCGTGATGAGCGCGGCTCCCGGGTTTTCGGAAGGCTCCGGCAGCCTCTTGCGGCATTCTGTGCAGACCGGTGCAACGCTCCATACCTCGAGCAGGCCCTGCCAGGTGTGTCCCTCGAAGCCGCAGTGGCTGCAGCGGTATATCCCCGCGGTCGGCTGGCTCTCGAGGAGTCGGCGGTTCATCTCGTCCGCGGCTTGGGTCCACCGGCTCCGGACGTCGGCTGCTGCATCCTCGAACGGTCCTGCGGCGGGGTCCTGGATCAGGTTCCACAGCCACTTGTCGGTGAGCTTCATCTCGCGTCTCCTATCCTAGGTCGTCCGCGCTGGTGCGAGGAGTGGCATCGGCTTCGTCGTCCGTCAGTGGGACGTCGACTGCTTTCCCGCTGGTGCGGCACATCGTTGCGTGGAACACTCGGGCGGTTCCGCCCCGTTTCGCCATCCTTTGGACGCTGGCCCGTGCGATTTCCGCCCCGCATTTCTCTGCGAACCAGGCTGTCGCGGTCCCGTCGTCCCAGATGATGGCCATGTTGTAGTCGGCGGCGGCGTCAGCTTCCGGACTATTCATTCGCTCTCTCCTCCCGGGCTTGCAGCCTCGGTGTCACTCCATGCAGTCGCAGGGTCCGGGCAGCGCCTCGGTGTATCTGATCACGGTTTCGTAAGCCTTTATGGCTCAACGACTTACGGGATCGGGTCTTGCGGCGACCCACGATTCGTCCAACATTGGCTACTTCTCAACATGGGAACATCCGCGAACATTGCCGAGAATCGTCTCGGTTGGTCAACGGGAAAGCGTTCGACGGCAGCCGGGACGCCCGGTGCGTGCTCCGATCAGCGTCAGCAGCAGACCGAGCAGGCCGATGCCCACCAGTGGCAGTGCGGGAACGGGTGTCACCGCGGTTCCGTCGGGGGAGTCGCCTGACCAGTTGTTGTTGCCGCTCGCGGGTCCGTGGATCTGTGTCGCTAGGCCGGTCGTGAACGTGCGTCCGTCGTCTGTGCACACCGAGCCGGTCTGCCCGCAGGCTGGTGATGGCGCGAGCATCACCGTCACCGCGTCGTCCGACGACGGATCCACGCGGATCTGCCAGTGGTTGAGTTGACCGTCCGGTCGGTGCTGAATGCCCGGGTCTCCTCCTCGGGCCTGCGTTGTTCAGTCAGGCTTGTTCCGGCAGCTTCCCGTGGACGTTTTTCGGGTCGCTTGATGCGATCAGGTGGGCGGAGCTGAGGCGGATGGTCTCCATCTGCGTCAGTAGGGGTTCGGGCTTGAGCCCGTACCCGTCGAGGAGGAGACGGTCGATCTTCTCGATGACCTTCCGCGACTCCGGCGCACGCTCGGAGTGGAAGTTGAAGTTCGGCCAGCGCGTCCCGTCCCTGCCGGAGTGCACCTCTTCGCATGCGTTGAGGTTGGCATGCGACGTAAGCGCGGCGCCGAGTTTTTCGGCTTCGGCCGCTAGCGTCGGTTCTTCCCATCCGTGGGGCGCTTTGGCGATTCTGTACGGTCGGTCGGTGATGTGGAATGCGTCTCCGGTCATGAGCCACAAGCTGTGGCACAACCGGCTGTTGTAGAGCGCGAGCCACGCGTCGAGCGGTCCGTCGTGGCCGGGGTGGACCGGTACCCGGCCTGGGTTCGAGAGGTGCTTGGCGCGCAGAGTTGACAAGAAGTAGCAGGCGGTGCTGGGCCGTGTCAGCGTTTGGGCGTGCCGTTCCGCAGCGGGGCCTGTCGTCATCGCCGCGAGTAGCTGATTCAGTTCGGTGGTGCCGGTGGCTGGCCATGTTCCGTCGGTTCCGGCGGGGCTCGGTGCGGGCTCTCCCGTCGGCGTTAGGCGTCTGAGTGCGTTGGCGCGCGTCCGCGCGGTCAGCCGGATCAGGCCGGTCGACCGTACTCGCCTCGTTCCGTAGCTTCCTCCGCCCTCAGCATGGACAACCGAGACCCGCTGGCGGCTTTCCGCCTTCGTTGTCTTCTCGAGCCATGACGTCTTCGGGAACACGGGCACCGGGTTGTTGTCGTACGTCCGGACCCGGATCTCCGGAAACCGGTCCTTGATGATTCGGCGGAGCGTCTTTGTCCTCACCGACCACTGGATTGAATGCGGGACGATCATCATCATCGACCCGTTCCGCTTGACGAGTCGCTCCGCAGCGGACTCGATGAACGCTTCATACAGGTTTCCGGGTCCGGCGGCGTAGCCGAGCCGTTTGAACATCTGTGCTTGGCCTGCCGGCACGTTCATGTACGGCGGGTTTCCGATCACGAGGTCCCATCCGTCGGGCATGCCCGCCAAGGCTGGCAGGTCGCCCCTGAACGGGGCTGTCTGGTGTGCGGGGTGGCCGTCCCACCCGTCCTCTCCGCTGTTTGCGAGCATGCCCGGGTACAGATTGAGCAGCGCCAGGTTGGCGGTCTTCAGCGCCTCGCCCGCGTTCTCCTTCTCGGCCGGGCTGTCGGCCTCGACCCACAGGGCTTCGGCCCGCCTCCGGCGGTCCCCCTTCGATGACGATCTCGGCTCCGAGCCAGGGTCGCCGCCAGACCGGAACGCCGATCCGGGGGAACTCGTCGAGTATCTCGAGTAGCCGGTGGTCTACCGCAAGCGCCTGCCGAATCTCCCGGGGCGGTGGTCCATTCTCGCTCCGGTCGCTCATCGCGGCCTTCAGCTCGGCGGTGGCGCAGCAGTCCCAGCGCATCATCACGTCTCCGGTCCGCGCTCGCGCGACGTCTGCGAACGCCTCGTCGAGACGTTGCTGATGCGGACCGTAGTACTCGTGGTGCCGCAGGTCCTCCCGCTCGAACATCGCCACTCTGGTGGCGGGGACGTGCGGGACCGCCGCTCGTTCGGCTGCCGCGATCCAGTCCTCGAGGGAGTACGGGCAGAACTGGTCCCGGTCGTTCGTGCGGTTCTTCTCCGGTCGTCTGTCGTCAGGCAGGAGCACGTGGGCGCCCTCGGCGGGTGGTTCCATCGTCTTTCTTGCGGATTGCGGAATCGATCGTGCTCCCCGGCATCGGCCGGGGAGCACGCTTGGTGTGCCGCTAGGCGTCGTCGCCTCTGCTCGCGCTGGGGTTCTGCACCTTGCCGAGGACCGCTGGCAGGTCGATGCCGGCCTGCTCGGCCAGCTCGTGGAGGGGCGGCAGGGCTCCGATGAGCCCCCGCAGGAAGCCCGCCGTGGCCCCGTTGCCGTCCTGACCGTTGGTCCCCGAGTCCCACACGGTGACCTTGTCGATCTTGAGGTTCTGGATCGCCTTGACCTGCTCGGCGACGAGTTCGGGCAGCTTCTCGACGATCAGCAGCGACGGTGCGAGTTCCGGCCGCTCGCCGCAGATGCGCAGCAGTTTCTCGTAGCCGGTGGCCTTGGCCTCGAGCAGCTTCTGCACGCCCTCGGCCTCGGCCAGGTACTTGGCGAGGATGCCGTCGGCTTCGCCCTTGGCGATGCGCCGAATCTTCTCCGCTTCGGCTTCGGCGTCGATCTCGATCTTCTGGCGCTCGATCTCCTGCTGGGCGATCTGGGTCTTCTCGAGCCGGGCGAGTTCCTGCTCCTTCTCCGCCCGGAGGACGTCGCGGGCGGCATCGGCGAGGGCGATCTCGCCGCGCCGCTTGGCCTCGGCCTGGCGCTCGGCGAGACTGGCCTCGTAGTCGGCGATGTTCGCCTTCGATTCGTTCTCGCCCTGCACGGCGGAAGCCTCGAGCGAGGCCACCTTGACGCGCTGGTCCATCTCGGCCTGCTTCTTTCCCTGCGCCGACAGCGCATCCTGCTCGGCGACCACGATCTCCTGCTCGCGCGATGCGTTGGCTTCCCCGGAGACGCCCTCCGCTTCGAGTTTCGCCACCTTGATGCGCTGGTCGCGCTCGGCTTCCTTCTGTCCCGACGCCGAGTCGGCCTGCTGGCGGGCGACCTCGACGGCCATCTCGCGGTGCGCGCTCGCTTCGCCGATCGAGCCCGATCGGTCGGCGTCGGCGACCTCGACTTTGGCCTGGTTGATGGCCTCGGACGCCGCCTTCTTGCCCAGCGCGGTGATGTAGCCCGACTCGTCGGTGATGTCCCGCACGTTGACGTTGATCAGCGCGAGGCCGATCTTGTTGACCTCGTTGTTGACGTTCTTGTTCACGAGGTCGAGGAACTTCTCGCGGTCCTGGTTGATCTCCTCGATGGAGAGGGTCGCGATGACGAGACGCATCTGGCCGAGGATGATGTCTCTGGCCTGGGCCGCGATCGCGCTCTCGTTCAGGCCGAGCAGGCGCTCGGCCGCGTTGTTCATGATGTCGGGCCGGGTGGAGATGCCGATGGTGAACGTGGACGGCGCGTTGACCCGGATGTTCTTCTTCGACAGCGCGCTCGTCAGCTCGATCTCGATCGTCATCGGCTCCAGGTTGAGGTAGGCGTAGCTCTGGAGCAGGGGCACGATGAACGTCCCGCCGCCGTGGAGGCAGCGGGCGGCGCGAGACCCCGCGACCTTGCCGTAGACGACGAGCACCCGGTTGGAGGGGCACCGCCGGTACTGACGGGTCAGCATCGTCAGCATGAAGAACATGAGGAGGACGATGGTGGTGACCACCCCGAGGGTACCGAAGTTGATCAGGTCGGGCATGCTGGTCCTTTCGTCTGGCTGGTTTTGGGCGCGTCGCGTTTGTGCGGACCGTGCGGGTCAGCGCGCCCCGCGGGCCGGCTCGACGCCGGCGGTTTCAGTGGTTTCAGCGGTTGTTTCAATCCGCTCCCCGCCTTGCGGGGAGATCTACCTCAACAGCGCGAACGGCGCGGTCGACATCTACTCTCTCGCTTTGCGGCGCCACTCCTCGAGTTTCGATCCCGCCTCGTAGCAGCCGTAGACCCACAGCGGTCCCATTCCTCCGAGCATGATACTGGCTCCGATGACCGAGCCCCACGGCATTCGTTCGGCTCCCGCGATGGCTCCGAGGATGCCGAATAGCAGGAGCAGCGGGGTTCCCGGGTGGCTTCCCTGCTCTTCGGACCACCGTGCGCCGAGCACTATCCGCCGCCAGATGGTTCTCATTCGGTTGCTCCGGTCCTGCTGAAGTCTTTAGTACCCCGGCGCGTGGCGGCGCAGGTGCCGGCTCAGTCTTTCGGCTTCGGCGATGTGCCTCTCGTCGATCCTGGTCTGCTCGTCGATGTCGGCGATGGTGCGCGCGAGCTGCACGGGGCGACCGCGGTCGTGGGGGCCCTCCCGGATTTGCGC
>JAKZVK010000384.1:0-2772 GCA_047516085.1 Bryobacterales bacterium | reverse complement strand
CGGGGCGGCCGTAACGCCAGGGCCATCTCGCCGGTTTTCGATATCGCCAGGATGTCCACATCCTGGATGTTCAACGAGCGCGACTCCGAGCTTCCCCGGCGTGTCGTAAAGAGTTCCCGGCGGCCGCCCTCCCATGCGGCGCTATAGACGATCGTGTTGCCATCGGGACCAAATCGGGCTGAGGTGACCGTCCCAGGGCGGAACGTAAGCCGTGTGTACGTTGGAAACGTCGGGGCTTCGCCGCTAAAGCTCGTGCCTGCCACGAAGGCGATCGCCAGCAACATCAGCAGTCCGGCTGCAGCAAGAAATACGACTGTCGCGCGCTTTAGTTTCGGGGTCGGGCGTGGTGGTGGAGTCGCCTGACCAACGGCGGTTTTGAGCACTGCCGACTGGCCCGATTCGATCCTCTTGCTCTGCGTTGAAAGGTCAACCAGCACTTCGCCGGCGCTCTGGTACCGCTCGTTGGCGGCCTTCGTCAGGCACTTGCCGACAATGAATTCCAACTCCATCGGCACTCCCGTGCGTAGTCCCGTCATCGGCTCCGGCTGTTCGTTGGTGATGGAGTACATCACCGCTTTGTCGTAGTGGCCCTTGAAAGGCTCCTGGCCGGTGACCATTTCGTACAGGACGACACCGAGGGACCAGACATCTGAGCGATGGTCGATTTCGGCTCCATAGGTCTGCTCGGGCGACATGTAGGTCACCGTGCCCATCGTTTCGTCCATGCGGGTGAGCTTGGAGCGGTCCGTCAGCAGGGCCAGGCCGAAATCCATAACCGTGACCTGACCGTCGTCGCCGATCATCAGGTTGGCGGGCTTGATGTCGCGGTGGACGACCTTCTTGCCGTGAGCCGCCTGTAACCCCTTAGCGGTCTGGATGGCGATGTCGAGGGCGTCCTGCAGCTTGAGCGGGCCGGCCTCGATCTTCTTGTCGAGCCCTTCTCCTTCGAGGAAGGCCATCGCAATGAAAGTGCGGCCGTTGGCCTCGGCAATCTCGTAAACGGTGCAGATGTTTGGATGGTTCAGGGCAGCGGCAGCCTTAGCCTCACGCTCGAACCGCTTGCGGATCTCGGTGTCCTGGACCAGGTGCGGGGCGAGGAACTTCAGAGCGACGGGGCGGTCAAGCTTCGTGTCCTCGGCCTTGTAGACGACACCCATGCCGCCCTCGCCGAGCTTCTCGGTGATGCGGTAGTGCGATATGGTTTGGCCAATCACGGTAGCCTGATTCTACCTTGAAAACATAGCCGCCGAACAATCCACTACAATCCTTTGGACCCCTTGCAACGTAGGACCCCTCCGAAACGGAGCCACCCTCATGCCGTCACTCAACCGCCGCGACCTCTTTCGTCTCGGTGCGGCCGGCGCCGCGGCAGCCGGCGCCTCCGCGCAGCAGCGCAAAGACCGCCCCAACATCCTCTTCTTGATGACCGACCAACAACGCGGTGACTGCATCGGAGCGGACGGCAACCGCGCCATCAAGACGCCGAACCTCGATCGCCTGGCCTCCGAGGGAGCGCGGTTCCGCTGCGCCTACTCCTCGACGCCGAGTTGCACGCCGGCGCGCGCCGCGTTGCTGACCGGCCTCTCCCCCTGGCATCACGGCATGGTCGGCTATTCGCGCGTGGCCGAACGCTACCCGTTCGAGAAGCCGCGCGTGTTGAGCGACGCGGGCTACTACACGCAGTGCATTGGCAAGAACCACTTCCACCACCAGCGCAATACCCACGGTTACCACCACGCGTTGCTCGACGAGTCGGGCCGCGAGCAGACGCCGGGCTTCCGCAGCGACTACCGGTCGTGGTTCTGGTCGCAGGCGCCGAATCTCGATCCCGACGCCACCGGCATCGGCTGGAACGACTACCCCGCCAAGGAATACGTACTACCCGAGCGTCTGCACCCGACGCAGTGGACCGGCGAGTCGGCGGTGCGCTTCCTCGAGACCTACGAGCGTCCCGAGCCCTTCTTTTTGAAGGTATCGTTCGCGCGGCCGCATAGCCCCTACGACCCGCCGGGGCGTGTGATGCGAGAGTTCAAGGACGCCGACCTCCCGGCGGCGCACGTTGGCGATTGGGCCGAGCGCTACCGCCCGCGCAGCAGCGACAAACCCTCGCTATGGCACGGCGACCTGGGTGCGGCGCAGGTTCGGCACTCGCGGCAGGGCTACTACGGGTCCATCCGCTTCATCGACGAGCAAATCGGACGCATTCTCGAAGCGCTTGACCAACGCGGCATGTACGACGAGACGCTGATCGTCTTTCTCTCCGACCACGGCGACATGACCGGCGACCATCACCTGTGGCGCAAGTGCTACGCCTACGAGCCGTCGGCGCGCGTGCCGATGTTGGTGCGTTGGCCCACGGGTCTGGCGGCGGCTGAGAGAGGCCAAGTGTTCGAGCAGCCGGTCGAGTTACGCGATGCTTTGCCGACCTTCCTCGATGCGGCGGGCGTGGAGGCGCCGCCGTCTCTCGATGGCCGCAGCCTGCTCGATCTGGTTCGCGGTAAGGAGGAAGGCTGGCGCGAATACATCGACCTCGAGCACAACATCTGCTACAGCCCCAAGAACCACTGGAGCGCGTTGACCGACGGCAAGACGAAGTACATCTACCACGCCCTCGACGGCGAGGAGCAGCTTTTCGATTTGGCGCACGATCCCGGCGAGGAGAACAACCTCACCGGCAACACGCAACACAGCGGCGAGCTACGCAAGTGGCGCGGACGTCTCGTCGACCACTTCCAAGAGCGCGGCGAGCCCTTCCTCAAAGGAGGCGCACTC
>JAKZVK010000383.1:0-2890 GCA_047516085.1 Bryobacterales bacterium | reverse complement strand
GTCCGGGTTTCGTGCGCAAGAAGCCCGTGAAAACAGGCTCGCCGGTGTAAAGTGCGTATCGGCCGCACTCGATGTTGTAAAAGACCTGCCCAATAATCGCGACGGCCGCAATCCACATCAGGATGCCGCCGTAGCGGGCGGTGATCTCCGCACCCAGCAACCACTCACCACCGGCAAGTTGAATGCCGCACATGACGATCCCGGGGACGATGAAGCCGGCGAGGTTTTTCATACCGAGAGGTTTTGGCTCGGGCAACTCCGCCACGGTCCAAGTAGGCAGGCAGGTCTGTGGAAGTTCGCGGTTGCTATCTGTCGCCATAAATCACTTTCGTCGCCTGAGGGACACAATTCCGGTCAACGCTCCAGCCCGCCAACCCTGCTTTGGCAGAAGGGGGTAACAGGTTCCAAGATGGATCTCTCGGCAGTCCTGGTGCTGTACCGGTGGCCAGCTAGCCAAAGGTACCACCCAGGGTTCGATACCAACAACCGGAACCGCGGCGGGGCGGTTGGCGCTGGCGGGCCTGCCGTGCCAGAATCCGTAGATCGACGGTATGACTCGCGCGGAGGAAACCTTGACACCAGAACACCTGATGACGACCTTGCGGCTCGCGGGATGGCGGCCGTTCCTTTGGGCCCTGCTCTTTTGCATCGCCGGCGCGCACGCCGGGGCGCAGACGCCGGCGCGTTGGAAGGCGCATGACATGAATCGCCCGCGGCCCCCGCTGGTCACGTCGTCGCTGCAGCTTCCCGTGGCGGCGCCGTCCGATGCGCGGGTGTTGTTTGACGGCGGCGACCTCGCCAACTGGCGCAATCAAGCAGGCAACCCCGCCGGATGGATCGTCAAGGACGGATACATGGAGTCGGTCAAGGGGAGTGGCTACGTCTTTACGCGCGATTCCTTCGGCGACGTCCAGTTGCACGTCGAGTGGGCCGCACCGGTACCCGCCGAGGGCAAAGGGCAAGGCCGAGGCAACAGCGGCGTTTTCCTGATGGGCCTCTACGAGGTGCAAGTGCTCGACTCCTACGACAACATCACCTACACCGACGGGCAGGCAGCGGCGGTCTACGGCCAGTACCCGCCGTTGGCGAATGCCGGCCGGCCGCCGGGCGAGTGGCAAAGCTACGACATCGTGTTCCGACGCCCGCGTTTTCGTCCCGACGGCAGTCTCGATCGGCCCGCCCGGTTCACGGTGTTCCACAACGGCGTTCTGGTGCAAGACAACGTCGAGGTGTGGGGGCCGACGACATGGCTCCAGCACACGCCGTATCAATCGCACCCCGACCGGCTGCCGCTCTCGCTGCAGGACCATGGCAACCCGGTGCGCTATCGCAACATCTGGCTGCGCGAGCTGCCGGAATGGAACCGGCCCGGTCCCGCGAACGAGGAGTCGAGACCGGTGATCACCTTGAAGCCGGAGGTGCTCGATCGCTACACCGGCACGTACCGCGCGGGGGATGATCGAGCGTTTGTGATTCGACGAGAGGGGCTGCGGTTGTTCGCGGAGATTTTCAATCGGCCTAACATCGAGCTGTTGACGCATTCGAAGGACGAGTTTTCGCTTCGATGGACGGCGGCGCGGTTGGTGTTTGATTTGGGTGGAGGCGGGGCGCCGACCGGAGTCACGTTGCATGTGGGGCGCGGTCAGTTCCCGGCGAAGAAGACGGAGTAGGTCTGAGCGGCGGGTGGCCCACACGAAAGCTTCATGGCGGCCTGTGGCGTAAGCCTCCTGGCTTGCCGAGTCTCGATTCTTCGGGACTCAGGACAGCAAGCAACCGAGCATTCACTTTTGATATCGGACCTGAGAACCGAGGAATCGGTCCTCGGCCAGGAGGCTTACGCCACGGGGGGCCGCGGACCTCGCTAAGCAATGATGCGAATAGCCGACGCTACTGACGACTCGAAAGCAAGAACACGAGACCCGCTTCCGGCCGTTAAGGCCGTCGTTTCTTGCGGCTTGTCCGTGCGTCTGTTATAAGGAGGAGACCCCGCCGAGTTCCCCATGCTGGTGTATCTTCATCGCCGCCCGCGGCATTCCTGACCGCCACAGCGCGAAGTCTTCGCGGCCTTCCTGTCTTATGTTCGGGAAGGTGGACCAAGCTTTTCTTCTCTGAGTGCAAATCAACTCCATGCCCAGATTCCAAACACCTCGAGCCACACGCGACCTGCTGCCCGACGACACGGCAGTGCGCAACCACGTGCGCGACCAGTTCGCCCAGGTGGTCGAGTCGTATGGTTTTCAAGCCATCCAGACGCCGACGTTCGAGAAGCTGGAGCTGTTCTCGGCCCGCTCGGGATCTGAGATCAAAAGCTCGATGCTCACGTTCCACTTGGACCACGAAGAGCTGGCGCTGCGGCCGGAGATGACCGCGCCGGTGTGCCGTTTGATGGCGTCCGGGGCGCTCGGCGACGCGGGGACCCACAAGCTCTACTATGTCGCGCCGTGCTTCCGCTACTGCCGGCCGCAGCCGGGCCGTTATCGCGAGTTCACGCAGGCAGGCATCGAGTGCATGGGCGAGGCCGGTCCGGCGGCGGACGCCGAGGTCATTGCGGCGGCTTGCCGCTTTCTCGGCGCGATCGGCATCAGCGGCTATCGGCTGCGCATCGGCTCGATCGGCATCTTCGGCGATCTGTTGCCGGCATCGCTCGACGCCGATGACCGCGCCGTGGTGATCGGCCACCTCGACCGCCTGATGAGCATTCGCGAACGCGCCGAGGCGGCAGCACGGGCGCGCCATGGCGATAGCGCACTAATCGACGAGTTGAAAACTGATCGCATCGACCTAGCGGCCATCCAAGCCGAGACCGACTACTCGGGACCGGAGTCGATCGCGGCGCGGCAAACGGCCGTCGACAAGCAGTTGGCCGAGTGGCTGCCGGGCGAGGCCGAGG
>JAKZVK010000382.1:0-4505 GCA_047516085.1 Bryobacterales bacterium | reverse complement strand
TCCTCAGCGCGCGCACGCAGCTGTCGAGTCCCGGGCGGTCGTCGCGGACGCCGGACGCGAAGTCGTGGTAGACGTGGACCGCGTCGACGCCCGCGGCCTGCAGCGCGTCGCGCTGCAGGTCCAGCGACTGGGAGCCGTCCGCCTTTGAGACGCGGGCGTAGCCGATCAGCATGTGTCGTAAACGGCCGTTTGCGACACGCGCGCAAAGACCCCGTCCAGCACGCGCCGCCGTGTGTCGTATCCCATGTCGGATTCTCTGTCTTGCATACGTCTAGCGAAACAGCATGGCTCGGAGACCCGTGCTGACACGCCGGCAGCGGTCAGCCTTGTTTTTCCTTCCGCAACGGTGGGGCAGGCAAAGCTGATGCTGGTCCGTTCGACCGAAAGGTTCGGTGATTCGAGCGCAGGTGAGACTACCGTAGATCGAGGAGCACCAGCCGCCAGACATCGCGCTCTCTCCCAGCTGGCCGCCGGGCGCGCCATGTGTACCTGCCCGTTCGCGTCCCAGTTCGTATACTACGCTGGCGACCCTACCGTCCTGGAATTGTCACCTGAGAAATCTGTATAAAGGCAAAGCTGTCTCAGAAATGAGCCCAGTTCGTCGAGCGATATCCGGTGCTTCGCCACGTCTTTGGGTGAAAGAACGATCGTAAGGTGTTCGGTGAAAACTCTCTCGGAGCAAGCCGCCACGAACGATCTCACGATCTCTCTCACAACCTCCTCCCTGGGTTGGGGGAGCCGTGAAAATCCGGTACCAAGCACTGGTATGGCCAGAGGCTCCTTGAGGCCTCGCGATCCGACGTACACCCACAACTCCGCCAGAGAAGTTTTCAACATCTCGAAGCTGCTTTCAGCCACTCCGTATTCATTAATGTCGGCAATAGCGGCGAAATAGGCTCTGCGCCCCATCGGATCGAGCCTGACGATCGTTCCGACCGGATACCGTTCACTCTTACCCTCGCGCTGACCTGGAAGGCTCTCAGGCACAGCGCCAGACAACCTGTCAGCCAGCTCACTGTCGAGATGAGATTCATCGGTGTAGTACTTTTCGGTGAAGGTGCCTTGGACACTTCCCTTAGAGATCAATTTTTGAGACACCGTCGTGTCAAAAGTCGTATTACTCCCGACGATCATGGCACCTGGAAACGAAAAAATATTACCGACTGCGATCTCAATAATGACGTCGCGTCCAGCCAGCTTGTGGGCAACCGAGGTTAGCAGCCTGTGGTGAAAGTCGGCAACACGTTCGATTAGATCGATCGCCAGAATCGATCGTGGTCTGTACACTCGTTCGCATGTCGATGGGTACACGTCGCAAACGACGACGACAACACGCACTGTGGGTCGCCACGACCGACTTGCCACAGACGGTCGCCCACCCGTACTATCGCCGGGTGAACACGCTGCTGGACGAACACGGGTTCGATGCGTTCGTCGAACGGCTGTGCCAACGGTTCTACGCCGCCACGCGTGGGCGGCCGAGTCTCGCCCCGGGGATCTATTTCCGCGCGTTGTTGGTCGGGTACTTTGAGGGGATTGACTCGGAGCGGGGGATTGCCTGGCGCGCGGGGGACTCGCTGGCGATCCGGAGCTTTCTGCGCATCGCCGTGGACGAGGCGGCGCCGGACCACTCGACCATCTCCCGGACCCGGCGCTTGATCGACGTCGAGACGCATCGCGCGGTGTTCACCTGGGTGCAACAGCGCCTCGCGACGTCGGGGCTGCTCACGGGCGCCACGATCGGTATTGACGCCACGACGCTGGAGGCGAACGCAGCGATGCGGAGCATCGTGCGCCGGGACACCGGTGAGGGCTACCAGGCCTATTTGACCGGCTTGGCGGAGGCGTCGGGTATCACGACCCCGACCCGCGCCGAGCTCGCCCGCCTGGATCGGACACGGAAGAAGAAGACGTCGAACACGGACTGGACGAGTCCGGCGGACCCCGACGCGAAGGTGACGAAGATGAAGGACGGGCGGACACACTTGGCCCACAAAGCCGAGCATGCGGTCGATCTCGATTCGGGCGCGATCGTCGCTGTGACGGTGCAGGGCGCCGATACCGGCGATACGACGACGCTGATCGAAACGGTGACCGCGGCCGCTGAGCAGGTCGAAGCGAGCCAGCCCACGGCCGACGAGCCCCCGGAGGTACGCGAGATCGTCGCGGACAAGGGCTATCACAGTAACGAGGTGCTGGTGGATCTGCATGCCGTCGGCGTGCGGTCGTATGTGTCCGAGCCGGACCGGGGCCACCGCGATTGGTCCAAGGCGCCGGAGGCCCGAGCGCCGGTCTATGCGAATCGCCGGCGTATTCGGGGGAACCGTGGCAAGCGCTTGCTGCGCCGCCGGGGCGAACTGATCGAGCGATCGTTTGCGCACGCCTACGAGACCGGCGGCCTGCGGCGCACGCATCTCCGCGGCCATCGGAATATCTTGAAGCGCCTCTTGATTCACATCGCAGGCTTCAACCTCGGCGTGCTGTTCCGTCATCTGATCGGGGTCGGCACGCCGCGCAGCCTGCAGGGGCGCCGTGTCGCCGGGGTGACGGTCTTTTCTTGCTGCTGGCTGCGCATCGTGCGTGTCTGGACGGTTCGTGAGACCGCGTACCCCGCACTGTCTACGATGTGGGTCGGCGATCACGATCGATCGCTTATCCCGGAGGCCGCATAGAAAGGACGCATTTCTGCCACGGGCTGTTAGGGGCGACGCAGCCGCGCAGAAATAACTTGTACGATTTTGCGAGTTTCACCGCGACCCAACGGGGAGCGCGTTGGAGGAACGCTGAATTGCACCACATTTCTGTTTCGGCTACGGAGATTAGGATCCTTATACACGACATCGTCGCCGTCTGGGCAGATTCTTCGTCGCACGTGGTTCTAGCTCCCACGCCCCGTCTGCTGCACTTGTAGGCCCTGGCGTCAGTCGTGACAACGCTCGGACATGGGCAGGGCGGTCCACAGGGTGCTCACGGCCCAGTGGCGGCCCTCCTCCACATGCTCAAAGTCCCGCACGCCTTGCACGACGCCATTCAGGTACCAGATCACGGTCTTGACCGGTCGACCGGGCACCAGGACGCACTGCGCTTCCGAGCCGTCAGGGCGGGTGCGGCGCGCGGTGCTGAGCGATTGGGGTCAGAATTGGGGTCAGACTGAAGAAAAAGAAGAAAAATTGGTGAGCCGCCCCGGAATCGAACCGGGAACCTCCAGATTAAGAGTCTTAAACCAAAGGGCGAATAGCGGCGTTTCCTAAGTGTTTTTCGAGGCGAGGGTTGCAGAATGCGGCAGAACGCGGCAGCGGGACGCAACCTATACGCAACCCAGGGCCTTCAGGAAAATCGACGACTTGCTGCAAAGAACAGCGCGAATGCAATGAGTGGCGGGAAGCCAGAAGGAAGCCAGGAGAGGTCACGCCGAAGAGAATTTGGCACGGCGGAGGACGCGCTCATACGGGTACGCGCGGTGTTGTGGGGTGCAGCTAGGTGAGAATAGCCGTGATGGCGAAGAACGGACTGACCCCGAAGCAGACGCGATTTGTGGCTGAGTACTTGGTCGATCTTAATGCGACCCAGGCGGCGATCCGGGCTGGCTACAGCGCGAAAACGGCGAATTATCAAGGGCCAGCAAACCTAGTAAAACCTAGTATCAAGGCGGCCATCGCGGCCAAGCAGGCTGAGCAGCTCAGGAAGGTGAATTTTACCGCTGAGGACGTGCTGCGGGAACTCGGACGGGTGGCGTTCGTGGACATGCGGGGGTTCTACCGTGCGGACGGTGCGCCGAAGCCGATGCACGAGCTCACGCAAGAGCAGGGGGCAGTCCTGGCGCGGGTGGAGACGATTATTAAGAACGCCGAAGCTGGCGACGGGCACACCGACTGGATTCATAAACTGAGTCCCTGGGACAAGATGAAGGCGCTAGACCTCTTGGCGCGGCACTTCAAGCTGGTCGGAGACAAGATTGACGTGAACGTGACGGTGACCTACGAGGAGCGGCGCCAGCGCCTTGAGGAGGGGCGGGCGTGGGCGGCGAAGCTGCTGGAGGGCGAGGTGGTGGCCGGATGACACAGGTGGCCGTCAGCGCCAAGGCGCTCCAGGAGCTCGAAAGCGAAGAAGCTACCGAGGTGGCGCGCTGCTACGACGACCCGTATCGCTTCGTCGTGACGATGTACCCCCCCCCTTACGCGTCTCGTGCTTTCAACTCGGAGGCAATCGTCGAGATCAGCGCATGCTCCTCGGCCGAAATGCGCTTCATGCCGAACACGCCGCCCGACGCGGCGGCAATGCTTTCGCAGTGCGTGACGAGGTCGTCGGCCGTGAGTCCGGTTTGCGCCGGCGACGGCGAGGCCAGCATTGCGCGAATGAGACGAGTCGCGTGCGTGAACACCTGCGCGTCCGGACGGCTGGCCAGCCACGCCGACAGCTGACGATCCGTGGCGCTGCCCTCGACGATGCCGCGCGACCGCGCTAGCTTCACGATCAGCCGCCGCTCGGCATCGCTCACGCCGCCC
>JAKZVK010000381.1:0-3462 GCA_047516085.1 Bryobacterales bacterium | reverse complement strand
CAAGCAGCGCAGGCCGTCGGGGACGCCCTGGAGGACCACCTGCTCGGACTCTCGAAGTTGAGCGCGCAGGAACTGATCGAAGACCGCTATCAGAAGTTTCGCTTGATGGGTAGTTTCTTCAAGACAGAAGCATAGCCCCGCCGGCCAGTGCTCGCCGCCGCCCGGCGCCTGACGCTCGGTCCCAGTGCCTGGCATTCGGCCGCGCCTGACATCCGACAGCCGCGCGCGCCGTCCCGGGCCCGGTGGGGAGTTCGTCCCGTCCACCGGCGCCGCCGATAGGCAGGCGTTTCTGCGATTCGTAGACCGTGTAAGGTAATAGAATTGGTGACTCCGGAAGACATCCAGACGGTCGTCGAGGAGATTCGGGAGCGGGTGAGGCGCCGCTATGAGCGGACAGTACCGGACCTGCCCGACTTCGAATTGCCGGCGCTTCATCCCCTCGGGGAGGCTCGCGACGCCGCCGAGGCAAAGGTCGCCGCGATCGGCTCGGTCAACCCCCGTCCGCCGGGCCTGCTCAACAGCCTCGCGCAGAGCCTGAAGGGGTTGATCGCCCGCGCTCTCGGCTGGTTCGTGCGCGACCAGGTGAGCTTCAATCGCGCGGTCATCCGCTATATGAACCGCAGCCTCGATGCCCAGATAACGCAGAATCAGAACCTGTTGCGAGTGGCTCAAGGCTTGGTGGCGTTGCAGCGCAAGAGTTCGGACTACGATCACCTGTTCCCCGCGTACCAGGAGCGGGTAGACGACCTAACACGCCACTGGAACGAGTGGCGCCCGGCGTGGGAAGCCAAGCTGGCCGACAGCGAGATCGATCTGCTTCATAGCGTTCGTGAAATGGAAGCGGGCGCCCGCAACCGTGAGGAGATGTTCCGCCAGAATCTGGACCAACTCCACCGCGAGTACTTGGATGCACTCGCGAAGGCGACGGAGGAGTTGCAGAACAAGGTTGGGGAGGACCTGGAAGCGGTGCAGAGCCAATCTTCGAGGGCCCTTGAGCATCTCCATCGCGAGTACCTGGATGCACTTGCGAAGGCGACGGAGGAGTTGCAGAGCAAGGTTGGAGCGGACCTTGAAGCGGCGCAGAGCCAATCTTCTAGGGCGCTTGACGAGGTACAGACGAAGTTCTGGCACAAGGTGGGAGAGTTGCAGTCCGAGCAGGAAAAACTCATCCAGACGGAATTGCGGGTGATCCGGCGGCGTGCCGCGGCTGCCGCGCCTCCGGCTGCTGCGGTGGGACCTGCGAGTGCCGAAGGGCAGGCTCGGCAACCTGCCGCCGTGGTGCAATCTCTGCCGGCCAATGCGAACAGGGCGTTTGACTATGCATGTTTCGAGGAGCGGTTCCGCGGCAGCGAACGCTACGTGGAGGATTGCCAGAAGTTCTACCTGCCGTACTTCAAGGACTGCAAGCGGGTTCTCGACCTGGGTTGCGGCCGCGGCGAGTTCTTGAGTTTCCTGCGCGATCAGGGCGTCAGCGCCGAGGGAGTGGACGCGGATGCTGTCGCGGTAGCCGCCTGTGCGGAGAAGGGCCTCTCGGTGCGGCAGGGCGACCTGTGCTCCTTCCTGGCCAAGCAGGGCGAGGACTCGGCGGACGGTATCTTCTGCTCCCACGTCATCGAGCATTTGCAGCCGAGCCGGCTGACCGAGTTCATCCTGCAAGGGACCCGCGCGCTGTCGCCGGGCGGAGTCATTGCGTTCGAAACGCCGAACCCGAGATGCCTGGCGATCTTCGCCGGCGACTTCTACCTCGATCCGACGCACGTGCGACCCGTCCCGTCGCATCTGATGCATTTCCTTCTCGAAGAGGCTGGGTTCGTCCACATAGAGGTCCAAGAACTGCATCCCGCGGCTGAGGTATCGCCGGAGATCGCGGCTCTCGACAAGGTCGAAGGCCTCAAAGACTTCCGGCAACGCTTCTTTGGGGGGCTCGACTACGCCATCATCGGCCGGAAAGTGGCTGCGTAAATGGAATTCACGGGCGAACGTGCCATTCCGGGGCAGACCGATCCTGACTTGATGAACGAGCACTGGGCCCGGTATGCCTTTGCCGAGGCTCTGGTTGGCTCGAAGCGTGTCCTCGACGCCGGCTGCGGGGTGGGATACGGCGCGTCCAGGTTGGCGGAATGTGCCGCCGAGGTCATCGCCCTCGACCAGGCGATCGAGCCGCTGACGGCCGGCGGCGAGGAGTACTCCCACCCGCGCTTGCACTTCGTGCAGGGGGATTGCACGCGATTTCCGCTTGCGAACGATTCGCTCGACGCGGTCGTGGCTTTCGAGGTGATCGAGCACTTGGCCGAGTGGAGGGCCTTGATCGAAGAATCGCGGCGCGTGTTGAAACCTTCGGGCCAGTTCATCGTTTCGACGCCGAACCGGCTCTACTATGGCGAGTCGAGAGACGAGCCCAACCCCTTCCACGCGCATGAGTTCACCTACGACGAGTTTCGCGAGGAATTGGGGCGCTGCTTCCCGCACGTGATGCTGTTTGTTGAGAATCATGCGGACGCGTTGGTGTTTGTCGGCGAGGAGATCGAGGGCATTCGCTCGCGTCTGGAGAAGGCGAACCAAGCCCCGGACGAAGCGCACTTCTTCCTGGCGGTTTGCTCGCAGCAACCCTTGCACGGTTCCCCGGCTTTCGTCTATCTGCCTTCCTCGGCGAACGTTCTGCGTGAGCGCGAGAAGCATATCGGCCGGCTGCAAGATCACGTCAGCATCCTTCAGGGCGAGCTGGAAGCGGCGCGGGTCGAACTGGACAAGTTCGAGAAGGTTCAGGAGAGCGCCAGAAAGACCATCGCTCAACTGGAGGCGGAGAACACCTACAAAGAGAAGTGGGCGGAGCGACTGGAAGAGGAACTGAATGGGGTGCGGGCAGAGCGCGAAAAGTGCATTCAACTGATCGACGAGGCCGAGAAGCGAGCGGTCGAGCGCAGCGAGTGGGCGCACGGGCTCGATCGCGAGTTGGAGGAGGTGCGGGCGGACCGCGAGAAGTCCATCCAACGGATCGACGAGGCCGAGAAGCGCGTGATCGAGCGGACCGAGTGGGCGCAGGGGCTCGATCTCGAGTTGGTGCGGATGCGGGGCGAGTTGGAGGAGGCTCGGGCCGAACTCGTAACGATTCGAAGCTCGTTGGCGTACCGCGTAGGCAGGCGCGTCGGCATCATGCCCGAGGGAGTGGCGGCGCCGGCGGCGCGGGATTCAGGTTCGGAAGAGGAAGGTGGCTCGAATGGCGCCTGAGGGTGGGTCGCTGACCGTGTCGCGGCTTCGCCGGGAACCGAAGGGAAGTCCGCGGATCTCAAAACCGTGATCCGCGCTAGGGGCTGCCACGGGTTCGCTAGGCCGGCCTTGCCTAGAAGCCCTTGCGAGGCGTCAGGGTTCGTGCCGGACCGCTCCCTGACGGTCACGGCTCGGTTTGGGCAGGCTAGGCCGAGACGGCCTGGGCCGGCCCGCTGCCGTCGGACGGCGGGCGTT
>JAKZVK010000380.1:0-2754 GCA_047516085.1 Bryobacterales bacterium | reverse complement strand
TGGAGGAGACCTTCAACCAGATGCTAGGCCGGCTAGAAGCAGCCGTCACGCGGTTGCAACAATTCACTGCCGACGCGTCGCATGAACTTCGCAGCCCGGTGTCGGTGATTCGAACCACGGCCGAGTTGGCGCTGCGGCACGATCGCTCCAGCGAGGATCTGCGGAGCGACATGAATGAGATTCACGACGAGGCTCAGCGGCTGACCCATTTAATTGAAGACCTCTTGACTCTGGCACGCACGGATGGCGGCACCGAGGCGCCGCCGCCGAGCAGAGTCGACCTCGGTAGTCTCGTCGGCGAGGTCTGCCGCCAGTATCGACGCTTGAACAACAGGAGAACGCTAGACGTGCAGGTAGAGACGCCCGACGCCGTCGTCGAGGGTTACGAGCCGTCGTTGCGTAGGCTGCTGGTCATCCTTCTCGACAACGCCGTTCAGCATACGCCGGCGGAGGCTTCCATCAGCGTCACACTACAGTCGTTCCATGACCATCTCATGCTCTCCGTTAGCGACACCGGCGAGGGAATACCAGCCGACGAACTCAGCCGTGCTTTCGACCGTTTCTATCGGTTGGATCGTGCACGGAGCCGGTCCGACGGGGGCTCCGGACTCGGACTATCAATCGCAAAGTGGATCGCCGAGTCCCATGGCGGCGTCATCACAGCAAGCAGCGAAGTTGGGAAAGGAACAACCTTCCGAGTCCAGCTTCCAAGGCGCCAGACCATCCATTCGCGGACCGGTTCCTCTTAGCCGCAAGCGGCGGCCGGAAACCGAGCCGTGACCGTCAGGGAGCGGTCCGGCACGAACCCTGACGCCACTCGAAGGCCTCTAGCTGGCAGCCGTGTCGCGCTTTCTCGGGCTCTTGCCAAATCCGGCTCATCTCTCCACTTCTCAACGCAAGCTCACGCTTGCGGCTCTGAGTCTTTGTCGCGAAGACCGCCGACTTCCAGCGGCGATTGCTGACTATGCACGATACCCGACGATTGCGATCTTGGCTCGCTCGGCCGCTCCGATCATCTCTTCCTTATCAAGCATCAGCGTCTTGTCGGCTTGGACCGCGAGCGCAGTGGCATTGGCCTGCTGCATCTTATCGATCGTCGTCGGACCGATCACCGGTACGTCGAAGCGCATGTCCTGGTTGGGCTTGGCCGTTTTGACGACCGTCAGTGGACGCCCGTTGCTCAATCCGCCCGCGCGCACGATGACATCGTTGGTACCTTCCATGGCCTCGGCCGCCACACAGGCACGCTCGCAGATCACGACCGTCTGGCCGATGTCGTAGGCGACCAGCGCCGCGGCCACCTCGCGTCCGTACTCGATGTCGGCGCGTTCGTCTTCGTTCGGCTCGCGCTGGGTCAGCGGGCCTTCCTGCACCAGGTTGGGCTCCAGAAAGCGTGTGGAATCAACCAGCTCGATGCCCTCTTCGGCCAACACATTCGCCAGCGCGCCCAGCAACGCGTCGGTGTTCTTGCGCGGCAGCGACGTGAGCAGCTTGAGCAGCTTCCAGTCAGGACGGATGGACGAGAAGATACGGGCGTGGCGCACACGTCCAGCCATGACAGCTTCGGTGATTTGCTCTTGCTTAAGGTGCTTAATGAGCTTCGTTAGCTCGCCGAGCGAGACCCAATAGCAACGGTCGGCGAGATCTTCGATCTCAGGCGCGGCTTCTTCCTTGATGGCCACGGCGACAACTTCATGCCCTTGCTGTTTGGCCGATGACGCCACCAGCAGCGGGAACCGTCCCCCGCCGGCGATCAGCCCGACCCTCATTTCACCCCGGCGGTCATTTCACAACGCCCCGCTCTGAGGACTGGATGAATTCGAGCAGGCTCTCAACTGTGTCGTCGGTCTCGACCTCCGCCCGGATCTTCTCGAGCGCCCGGTCCGTGTTGAGGCCGGACTTTGTGAGCACGCGGAACACCTTGTGCAGGCGCTGGATCGTGTCCTTGGAATACTCACGCCGCTCGAGCCCGACCTTGTTGACCCCGAAGACCCGCGCGCCCCGCTCGGTCACCACGAGAGAGTAGGGCATCACGTCTTGCGTAATGACACTGTACCCGCCGATGTAACAGTGCGCGCCGATACGGCAGAACTGATGGACGCCACTGTGCGCGCCGACGACCGCCCAGTCTTCGACGGTGACGTGGCCTCCCAACGTGGCGCTGTGCGCAAGGATCGTGTGCGAGCGGACGTGACAATCGTGCGCCACATGAGCGTAGGCCTGCAGCAGATTGTCGTCGCCGAGCGACGTCAGGCTGCCGCCGCCCCCGGTGCCGCGGTGGATCGTGACGAACTCGCGGATGGAGTTGCGGCTGCCGATGCGGGTCTCGGACCGCTCGCCTTGATACTTCAGATCCTGCGGTGCGACGCCAACGGTTGAGTAGGGATAGAACAGGTTGTCGTCGCCGATCGTGATCGGTCCCTCGACGTAGACGTGAGCCAGCAGGCGCGTCCCCGCGCCGACCTCGACCTCGTCCGCGATCACGCAGAAGGGGCCAATCTCGGCCGACTCGTGAACGCGAGCGCCACTGTCGACGACGGCCGTGGGGTGAACTGCCATGAGAGCCCCTACGAAGTGCCGGGGCCAGGGGTGTTAGGGACAGTTGTGTCAGGGGCAGAGCTGCTCGCGGGCGCGGCGTCTCCCAGCGCCGCCTTGTCGGATACATGGCACGTGAGAACCGCCTGGCACACCAGGCGTCCGTCCACCGTTGCCTTGGCTTCAACCTTCCAGATCGGCCCCTTGCGCTTGAGCACC
>JAKZVK010000379.1:0-8712 GCA_047516085.1 Bryobacterales bacterium | reverse complement strand
GTGGCGCTGCTCGCGGCCTGCGGGGGCAACGGCACGACGCCGAGCGCAGTTGACTCGTCGGAGTCCGACGCGCCCCTCGGCACGGAGACGGACGCTGCGGCCGCCGACACGGAGAGAGAGGCGAGCGGCCCCAAGTGGGGCGGAACCCTCAGATACGACACCACCCTTGAGGTCGCCAGCTGGAAACCGGCGGACCTCACCACTACCAGGGGCGGCGGGGATCGAGGCATGTTCGTCTACGACACGCTGCTGAAGCTGCTGCCCGGCGGGTCCGTGGGCCCGAACATGGCCGACATCGCGTCCGAGGACGGGATCACCTGGCGGATGACGTTGCGGGATGGGATCGAGTTCACGGACGGCACTCCGCTCAACGCCGCGGCAGTCGTGTTCAACATCACTGAAATCATGAACCCCGACAACGGTTCCGTGCAGCGTCGCGTCGTCTCCGACATCGAGGAAATGAACGTTCTTGACTCCTTGACCGTCGAGTTCGTTCTCGGCGAACCCGACGGCAACTTCCCGGAGGCGTTCACGACGACTCCCGGGATGATTGCCTCGCCGACGGCATATCAGGCCGACCCCGACGCTTTCGGCCGGAACCCCGTGGGAGCCGGCCCGTTCATGGTCGATTCCCATCTACGCGATTCCACTCTCAAGCTCGTCCGCAACCCGAACTACTGGGATCAGCCCAAGCCTTACCTCGACGCCGTCGAGTTCCGGATTCTTCCTGACCCGTTGACGCGGGCCCAGGCGGTAACGGCTCGGGAGACCGATATCTCCGCCAACGCCCCCTCCGTCCAGGCGGCGGTGCTGCGTGCCGACAGCGACGACCTGAAAGTCTTCACGACCGTCGAATCCGGCGCCCATGCGGTGGTGGCAAACCACGATCGTCCACCATTCGATGACATCCGCATGCGGCAGGCCATCTCCCTCGCCTGGGACTACGACGTGGTCAACGAATCGCTCCTGCAGGGGGCTTGGAGGGATCCGAGCCTCGTGTGCCCGCCGTTCTCACCGAACCAACCGGACTGCTTGCTGGGTGTCTGGCCCGAGCCCGACCCTGCTCGAGCGCGAGAACTCGTCGAGGAGTACGTGGACGAAGGCAACGCTCTCGGCTCCTACGAACTCCTGACCATTACATCACGAGTAACCGAAGCCCAGTTCATCCAACAGTCGCTGCGCGATATCGGGATCAACGCCGAACTCACGATACTGGCCGTCCCCGAATTCATAGGCCGGCTGGCGAACGGCGAATTCGATCTCAGCTGGCACCGGATCGCACCCTTCGACCGAATCCCGACGAGCTACTACCGGTACATGGACTCCACGGGGCGTCACGCCCAAAAAGGCCCGCCGAACCTCGAACTCGACGAGGCCATGAACCGGGCGGCAAAGGCCATCTCGGCGGACGAGCGCGTTGAAGCGTCACAAAGAGTCCAAGAAATCAACGCCGAGGAGTTGAACTACATCTTCTTCGGCCCATCGGTCGACGGGCTAGTCGGCAAGTCGGACGTCGTACTGGGCGATCGCTATCCGGGCGGGGCCCTGGTCGTCGCCCAGGACATTTGGCTCGACCGCTGACCTGTTGGTCAGCATTGCGCGGCACCCCCTGCGCCTCGCGGCGCACTCACCCAACCAGCCCCGAGGATCGCCCGGCGTCGCGATGCATGTCCGCCAGGGTGTTGAACGCCAGCACTGTCACGAAGAGCGCCATCGCGGGAATCAGAACGATATGCGGTGCAGTGACCAGGCGCGACCGACCCGCCTCGATCATGCTGCCCCACGCCGGAGTCGGCGGTTGGATGCCCAGCCCGAGGAAGCTCAGGGACCCTTCGAGAATAAAGACTCGAGCTGTGGTGGCGAGGGCGAATGCCGTAAGCGTGGGAATGACATTCGGGAGAATCTCTCGAATCGCGATGCGCACGTCCCGCGCGCCGCTCCCCTTGGCGGCAATGACGAACTCTCGTTGCGCGACGCTGATCGTGCTCGCTCGTGTCAGCCTGATGAACGTCGGCGTCAGGAGGATCGTGATGGTCATGATCAAGTTGCGCGGAGATGGACCCAGCAGAGCTGACACGACCAGCAGGAGGACGAGTCCGGGAAACGCCAACGTGACGTCCGCCGTCGCGGTCACCAGGATGTCGATCTTCCCACGGAGGTAGCCGGCTGACAGCCCGAACGCCAGACCGAGGGTCATGGCCATCGCGATACTTGCCGCGGCGATCAGGAGCGACATCCGAGCCCCGTAAACCAGACGCGACAACATGTCGCGCCCCAGTTGGTCGGTGCCGAGCAATCGGGTCCCGAAAGGATGCTTCGCTACGCCGAATCCGCCGACGTCAGGTTCGGGGATCGGGAGCCACTGCGCGGTCAGCGCGGCGACGACGATCAGCGCCAGCCACCCAACTGTTACTGCCAGGAAGGCGGTGCGGGCCCCGTCGCGGCGCCGCCGTCGGCAGCCGCCTTCGCCGACGGGCCTCGTGGAATTCTCGCCGCTAAGCACGACGCACCCTCGGGTCGAGCACACCGTAGAGAATGTCGACGAGGCCATTCAGCACGACATACCCGACGCCGATGACCGCGACAACGCCCTGTACCGCAATGACATCGCGCTGCTCGATGGAGTTGATCATGAGGCGCCCGAGTCCCGGCAGGCCGAAGATGACCTCGACCACGACCGACCCCCCGATCGCAGCGGCGGTTGTCAAACCGACAAGGGTCATCAACGAGAACAACGACGGACGGAGTGCGTGACGCAGCAGGATGCGTGTAGCCGACTGGCCCTTCGCTTCCGCCATGGCGATGAAGTCCTCGCGCAGTGTCGCCGCCATATCGCTGCGCAACAGGCGCTGGTAGATGCCAGCCGGCCCCGCAGCGACGGCGATCGTCGGCAGAACCATGGCGCGGATATTCCCCCCAAGGTTCTCCGTGAGCGATACGTAGCCCGACGTCGGCAACCACCCGAGGCCGATGGAGAACACCACGACCAAGATCACGGCAAGCACGAAATGAGGCACCGATATCATCGCGAACGTCGCCGCACTCGTGGCCCGATCCACGAGCCCGCCCTGCCGGTAGGCCGAGTAGATGGCGGTCGAGAGAGCGAACAGCACGGCGAGCAACTGACTGCACACCACGAGCTGCAGCGTCACCGGCAGTCGCTCGGTGATGAGATCGGCTACCGGGATGTTGCCTCGGACCGACCGTCCGAGGTCGCCGGTAGCCGCGTTGCCGAGCCATCTGACATAACGCTCGTGCACCGGTTCGTCGAGGTGGAGACGTTGGTGTAGCGCCTCGATCTGCTCTGGATCGGCCTCCTCCCCGATGATCGCGTAGGCGGGCTCCCCCGGCATCAATTCCAGCATGGCGGAGACGGCGAACGTCACGGCGAGCAGGATAAAGAGCAAGTACGCCAGCCGGCCCGACACGTACCTCACGGCTCAAGACCCGTGTCGGTGCAACTCATCGCCGGTCAGAACCGGCGGGACCGTCGTGGTTCATCCCAGGCATCGCCGGGCTGATCGCCTCATTCTCCCGCCTCTGTCAGGGGGTGGTGACACGCCACGAAGTGATCCCCGCCGGAGCCAACGGGTCGCATCCGGGGCTCCTCGGTAGCGCAGCGCTCCGTGGCGTAGGGACACCGCGTCCGGAATCGGCAGCCCGAAGGCGGGGCCAGTGGCGACGGTAGTTCTCCGGTCAGCCGACGGCTCGCGCGCGGCGGCGCATCCGGATCCGGCACCGGCACTGCTGCCAGCAGCGCCTCGGTGTAGGGGTGTGCGGGGCTTCCGTACAAGTCCTCGGGGGCACCGACCTCACAGAGCTTCCCGAGATACATGACGATGACGCGGTCGCTCACGTTCCTCACCACCGCCAAGTCGTGAGAGATGAAGATGAGCGTGAGGCCGTATCGCTGCTTCATCTTCTCGAGCAGGTTCAGGATCTGAGCCTGAACCGACACGTCGAGTGAGGACACCGGTTCGTCACAGATGATCAACTTGGGGTCCAGTATCAACGCCCGCGCGATGCAGATCCGTTGGCACTGACCCCCGGAGAACTCGCGGGGTCGCCTCGACTTGGCGGTCGCATCGAGCCCCACGGCATCGAGGATTCGGTCCACCGCGACCTCTCGGGATTCCTTGTCCCCGATTCCCCAGACGCGCAGCGGCTCCTCGACGATGCGTCCGACGGTGCGCCGCGGGTTCAGGGACGAGATCGGGTCCTGGTAGATCATCTGGATCCGTGGGCGGACCTGCCGGAGTGCGATCTTGGACAGGCCCACCAGATCGTCGCCGCCGAAAAGGACTCGGCCTCGGGTCGGGGGAGGCAACTGGATGATGGCGCGCCCCGTCGTCGTCTTGCCGCAGCCGGACTCCCCGACAAGACCGAGCGTCTCACCCTCGAGGACATCGAACGTGACACCGGAGACGGCGTGGACGCGCCGACCCCGCCCCTCACCGAACTCCACGGTGAGATCCTCGACGCGCAGGAGGGCACGCTCGTCGCGGAGATGGGCGGCTCCGGCCGTTACCAAGAGGGGTCCTGTTTGCGACGCGGCGCACGTCTGTTCACGACGCAACCGACCTCAACGCGCGCGTATTGCGTTCCAGCGCTTCTCGTCCTGCATCGGTACCCACCGGGAACCAGCAACGGAAATAGTGGCCCGGGGTGTCGGCCTCGACAAGCGGAGGTCGCTCCTCTCGACAACGCGGCTGCGCGTACTGGCAACGCGGCGCAAACAGGCAGCCGCTGGGTCTGGTCAAAGGATCGGGAGGACGTCCACCGATGGTGTGGAACAGGGCATGGCGGGAATCGTCGAGCTTCGGTACCGAGCGGATCAGAGCTTCCGTGTAGGGCATCCGCGTCGACCGGAACAGATCTCTGGTCGGCGCGTGCTCCACGACCTGCCCGGCGTACATCACGGCGATCCTGTCGGTTCTCGTCGCCATGACGGCCAAGTCGTGCGACACCAGAATCATCGCCATGTTCAGGCGATCCTGGAGTTCTGCGAGAAGGTCGAGGATCTGGGCCTGCACTGTGACGTCGAGCGAGGTCGTCGGCTCGTCGGCGAGCAACATCCGAGGGCGGCCGGCGAGGGCGATGGCGATCGCCACCCGTTGCCGCATGCCACCCGACAACTCGTGGGGGTACCGGCGGAGCCGGCGCCGGGGCTCGGGGATGCCGACAAGCCGCAACAGCTCGAGTGACCGCTCCCTGACATCAACACGTCGGCCGTCCTCGGTGGGCCGCACCGACTCGCCGATCTGGCGACCGATTCTAACCACCGGGTTGAGAGAACTCATCGGGTCCTGGAAGACGACGGAAATGGCGGTACCCCAGAGCCGGCGCAGTTCGCGCCGCGGCAAGCCGACCAACTCACGCCCCTCGAAGCGCACGCTTCCCTCACGCGAGGCGATCTGCGGATGCATCAGACCCATGATCGACCGGAGCAGCACGGACTTCCCCGCACCCGATTCGCCCACGACGCCCAGAGTCTCTCCTCGGCAAAGATCGAGCGACACGGAGTCGACTGCCCGGAGCCTGCCGTCAGGCAGCGGGAACTCCACGGTGAGTTCATCCACAACCAGGAGCCGCTCACCTCGATCGGTGGTGGTCCGCTCTGACACTTGCCGCTCTCCGCAATCTTCTTCAGCAGGCCAGGATCTCGCGGCCCGTCGGAACGCCTCGTGCGGCCGCGGCGCAGCGGCACGAGGAGGTTGACGCCATTCGACGACCACTAACGCGAGCCATCGACACGAACCATAACGACGTCCAGGCCCTGATATTTCCTGTGCAACACCGATGTCGCATAATGCCGCAACAGGCGGAACGATATCTCCTCCCCCCCAATGACCTCGCTCTCGTCGCCCAGAAGCGCCAGGCGCTCTTCAAGATTCTCCTCACCAAGATCAGCCAGAAACTCCAGCTCCACTGCCGCGCTAGCTGGGCGCGCCAGAATCGTCAACCGTCGCACCTTCGCGGCCGGATTCTCATCATCTTCACCCATGAGGCTCGCGAGAGCCTCCTCGCCGGCGCCGCGCAATCGCTCTGTTGACGAAGCGTTCCAACCGAGTCCCGACGCAAGATCTTGGAGGAATGCGTCGATCTGTGGGAGCGCGGAGATTTCCAGCTCAGCTTCGAGCCGTCTACGTCGCGGTTTGGTCAACTCGATGAACATGGTCATCAGAATCACGATAAGGATTCCGACCGTCATGCCGTTGCCGAAGAAGATGCCCGCCGCCCCGCCCAACAGATCACCGAAGATCTCCTGATTCTCAATGCCCATCCCGACCGTGATCGCCAACGCCGCCGCCAGAGCCTTTTGCCGATCGACGCCACCCTCGACGATCATCTTCATGCCCGAAATCCACAGTTCACCGATCACAACGACTACGTATGCTCCAATGACAGGCCGAGGAATCCCAAGAAGCAGGGCCGGCACTTTCGGCAGCAATGCAAGCATCGCCAAGATGGCCCCGGATGCGTACGCAACCCGGCGTGAAGCGACCCCACTGAGACCGATGAGTACTATGCTGGCATTTGCTCTCTGTTTGGGAGGCAGCGGGGTGCCAAGAATCCCCCCTAGCAACATGCCCACACCGCTGGCATTGATGGACCCCTGAACTAATCGAAAGTCAGTTGCGCGTTGACGACGCCGCGAGCCTCTCTGAACGGCGACGTTGCCGCTAATGTCCTGAATTGCAGTCACCAGAGCAACCACCGCGAATAGCGGCAAGAAGGACAAGAAGTCCAGACCCAGGTTCAACTCGATCCCCGGCCACCCGATTTCGGGAATGCCAATCCAGCGGGCTTGCGAAACGTACGTAGAGTCATACAACCCAAAGGCGACAGAAACCGCGCATCCGGCCACGATTCCGAGCGACAGTGACCATTGCCGCCAAGTCCCTGTTGCGAGAATCCTGAACAGAACGATCACTCCCGCTGTCGCCAACACTATGGATGGAGCTGCGGCCGACGATGCACCTTCCGGCACTTCCTCCAACTGCTTGAATGCGATCGGGAGGATCGTGATTGCAACCAGAATCAAGACCGAACCAGAGACGACGGGAGTGATGATTCGGCGCAAGAGCGGGAGCCACGCGGCCAGCGCGAACAAGATCAGCGACGAGACAATGAAGATGCTCGCCAGCATGGCGGGACCGCCCTTGGCCACCGCCATGAGTGAGATCGCTAAGAAGCTGCCGGCCGAGGTCGAGGAAAGCATGTGCCCAGATCCGATACGCCCGATCCGGCTCGTCAGCAGAACAGTAGTAATTCCATTGACTACCAGCGCTGCAAAAACGGCCCATGACAGGTAGCTACCGTCAGCGCCAGCCTCTTGGGCAACGAGAGTGACATAGAACACTGTAGAAGTGATCGCGAACAGGGTGAGTTGCAGTCCGAGCCCGATGGCAACGGGAAGAGGGCACCGCTCATCCGGCTCATAGACGACTGCGTCACTCGATTCCATCTGCATCTCAATGATTGGAGTTAGCGACGGTCTTGGACCGGACTCGGCCATGGAGGAATCCAAGCGAGTCCGCCAAGGCGTTACGAGTCGGGACAAGGAGAGTTCGCACGCGCCACCAACACTCGAGTCCGGGAGGACTTGGATGACGTAGCCGAATCAAACCCACTCGATAACTTCCAAGAGGGCACATGTCCCCCAGCAGTGCCTCATCAACCATCACGGGTGTGTGAGGGGCGCAACAAGCAGTCGATGCCCTCAGTATGGCACGGAAGCTCTGATCTCGTCTCCGGCACAACGAGATCGCCTGCCAGCGCAAGCAATTCAGCGTGGGCTTCGGGACTCTGTCGGCTGTTGCGGTCGTCGAACTCGACGGGTGAGCGTTGCTCACAGCGCCACGATCCAACCCCGATACTGCGTCATCAACCACCCAAGAGCGGACACGAACTGAGAGGCCCTGCGCGATTTTGTGGGGTGAGGGGTAGCTGAGGGTCCCTGGGATGGGGTCGAGGCCCTGCTGGTATCGGTGATTGAGAGATCGCCGAGCCAGGAGGGCCTCGATGAG
The DNA here is from genome assembly GCA_047516085.1 of Bryobacterales bacterium. Taxonomy (GTDB): domain Bacteria; phylum Acidobacteriota; class Terriglobia; order Bryobacterales; family UBA6623; genus JAKZVK01. Next base: position 682 of record JAKZVK010000379.1, on the reverse strand, counting down.
TTCGGTTCATATGTCGGTGCGGTTGTATCTGTGTGGGTTGCGTGTGTTGGAGGTGTCGGTGGATACGCCGACGCGCTTGGAGGTGGTCGTCGAGTCGTCTGCGTGGCGGGTGCGGTGCGCGCACTGCGGGTTCTGGTGTCGCCGTGTGCACGATCGGCGGGAGAGGAGGATTCGCGATCTGTCGGTGTCGGGTCGGTGTGTGACGCTGCGCTGGCGGCGGCGCCGGTTCGTCTGGGTGGGCTGCGGCGAGCGCCACTTGGAGGCCCACCGCGAGTTCGACGGGAAGCTGACCAGGCGTCTGGCGCGGCGCCTGGTGGTCGACGCCCAGCAGATGAGCCTGCGCGCTGTGGCGCGCACCCACGGTGTGGGCTGGGGGCTGATCATGGGCCACGTCGGCGTGTGGGCGAGGCTGATCGGCGACCGGCGCCGCAGCCAGCGCTGCCGGGTGCTGTTAGTAGACGAGACGTCGATGCGCCGTCGGCACCGATACGTCAACGGCGAGGGCGGACAGGTCCTCGACATGTTGCCGGGGCGCTCAGAGGCGTCTGGGAGCAGGTTCTTCGCCGCCGGGGGCGCCCGCTGGTGCGCCGGCGTGCGGGTCGTCGTTTCCGACGGCTCGCAGCCATACCGGGCGGCCATCGACCGCCACCTGGGTCACGCCACGCACGTGCTGGACCGTTTC
>JAKZVK010000378.1:0-5741 GCA_047516085.1 Bryobacterales bacterium | reverse complement strand
CCCCCCCTCGAGAGGCCCAGCCCTGAACCCGCTAGAAAGGAGATCACCACCCACCCTGTGCCCTCACCTGTCCAGACCCATTTCAGGATCATTCTTGGATTGGAAAATGCTCTTAGACCCGGATATCTCCATGATCCGATTCGAGCGCGTGGGATGAGGCGTTGGCTTCGCGTTGACTGCCGCACCCCTCACCCGGGGTGGTCAAGCTTCCACTGGATCTGCCGCAACATTCCCTGGAACGTGCGAGCATCCCGCGGCGCCAGACGCAACCGGCCGACCCAGCGGCGCACCTTGCGTGTTTGAGAGGCGCGGTTGGAGGGCAGAATAAACCCCCCCGCCTCGAGAGCGGGAATCAGCATCCGGACGATCCGCTCGCGCTGGGAGGCATCGGCCGAGGCCGGGGTGGCGAGCGCGGGCGTCGGCTTGGCGTGGCGGGCGGTCTCGTAGCAACACAGGGCCACCGCTTGGCCCAGGTTCATCGAGGGACAGCCCGGCTGCGTCGGGATCGACAGGATCCAGTCGCAGCAACTCAGATCGTCGTTTGCCAGTCCGTGTTTCTCCGACCCGAAAACGAGCGCCGCCTGGCGTCGTTGCAGGTGCGTTCTCAGTGTGGTGGCGCCCTCCGGCAGCATGCGTTGCACATGGTGTTCCGAGCGCCGGCGCATGGCCGAGGTCCCGACTATCAGCGACGCCTCCCCGAGGGCCTCCGCCAAGTCCGCGGTGACACGCGCCTTCGCCAGCACGCCGCTCGCCCCCACCGCCGAGCGCGCTTGCCGGAAAGCCACGTCGTAGGGCTGCACCAACCAAAGCTGCGAGAACCCGAAGTTCAGCATGGCTCGCGCCGCCGCGCCGATATTGAGCGAGTTGCGGCTGCGGACGAGAACCACGCGCAAGCGGTCTTGCCAGGGCATAGGGGGCTTGGGGGGTCCTGTAGGCCGCCTTCCGGTTCCCCGGCAACGATGTCAAGCCGGATCAAGCCGAATCAAGCCGGCAGATTTGCGGGACCCCAATAGTATAATGACGGGAGTATGTTCAACCTCTTCAGAAGTCAGAAGCAGATGGTCCGTCTCTTCCTTGGCGGCCTCCTAACGATGGTGGCTTTCTCGATGGTGGTCACCCTGATCCCGGGGCTGCTCAGCAATCCCGCCGACCCGACCGAGCTGATCATCGCGGAAGTCGACGGCCGTGAGATCACCTCCACGAACCTGGCCGAACGCCTGCGCTTGATGGGCGTGAGACCCGACCTGCCCTTGCGGACGTTGAACTTGACCTCAGCGCAGTACACGCAGGATCTGATCTCTGACCAGGTGCTGCTCAACGAGGCCGAAGAGTTGGGGCTGCTTCCCGACGAGCAGGAGTTGGCCGAGTGGCTGAAGTTCCAGTTGCCGTTCTTGTTCCCGGACGGCGTCTTCGTCGGCCAACTGGCGTACACGCGCTACGTGCAAGAAGCGTACCGGCGTTCGGTTCCGGAGTTCGAGGGTGAGCTTGCACGGGATCTCGCGATCAATACGCGCCTGCGGCGCTTGGTTACGGCCAACGAATGGGTCAGCAACGAAGACCTTGAGCAGGCTTACCGGGACCGGCACAACAAAGCCAAGATTGAGTTCGTCAAAGTGAGCGTCGCCGGCGTTCACAAGCGCGTTCAGGTGACCGAAGAGAAACTGAAGGAATTCTACGAGCAACGAAAGCCCACCTACCTGATTGACGAGAACCGCACGGCAAAGCTACTGACGGTGAGCGACGCCCTGTTGCCGCCTCCGGAGGTGGCCGAGGCCGACATGCGCCGGCACTACAACCAGAACCTCGTCATCTACGAAAACCCGGAGCGCGTCCAAACCCGCCACATCCTCTTCATGACGTTGGATAAGTCGGAGGAAGAGAGCGCCGCCATCGAAGAGAAGGCCAAGAAGGTTCTCGAGGAGGTACGCGCCGGAGGCGATTTCGTCAAACTCGCCGCGCAGCACTCGGAAGATCCCGCTTCGGCTTCGGATGGAGGAGACCTTGGTTGGGTGACCCGCGGACAGATGGACCCGGAGTTTGAAAAGGGTACCTTTGCTCTCAAGGTCGGCGAGATCAGCGAACTGGTCAAGAGCACCTTCGGCTTCCATATCATCAAGGCCGACGCCCGCGAGGACGGCGGGACCAAGCCGTTCGAGGAAGTGCAAGAGCAGGTTCGCGAAGCGCTGCGGAGAGAGCGGCTACACCTCTCCCGCATCAAACTGCTCGACGAAGTGATGGCGGCGGCCCGGGGCTCCGGCGCCGACCTCGACGAGGTGGGCCGCCGATTCAGCCTGCCTGTGAGAACCGTCGGACCCTTCACCTTGGCCGAACCCGCGCCCGAACTCGCCACGCCACAGGAGTTTCTGAACGAGGTGTTCACGGCCGAGGTCGGCGAGCCGCTGTCCTCCACGCAAGAAGGCCAGGTAACGATTGTGGTTCTCACCGAGATCAATCGTCCGCGGCAGGCCGAGTTTGAAGATGTCCGGGACCAAGTCCGGGGCCAGTTTCTCGACGCGGAAGGGACGGCTCTGGCCAGCGAGCGGGCGTATGAGATCGCCGAGGAAGCCCGCAAAGAGGGCGCTATTCTTCGGCGCGTTGCTGCCCGCTACGGCCTCAAGACCGAAGTCAGCCCTTTCTTCAAGACCATCGAACCGGTCCTGAACCTCGGCCCCGCCAGGCTTCTGGGCCCCGCGCCCTTCAAGTCCGAGCCGGGCACCCTGCTCGGGCCCGTGCCGGTCGAGGGAGATTTCGTTGTCTATCAAGTGGTTGCTCACGAAGAGGCCGACTTGCTTGCCTTCGAGGATGAGAAGGAAAGCATCCGCAAGACCCAACTCGATCAGAAGAGAAACCAGGCCTTCGAGGTCTATAAGGCGGCTATGGTTGACCGCTACATGCAAGAGAAGAGGGTCGCGCGCTACGACCAGCGCGTTGCCGAGTTCGCCCTCGGTTTCTCCCGCCGCGGCGGATGAGGCAAAGCGTCGCGCCCCGCGAGAAGAGATCTTCGACCTCAAATCGGCGGCTCGCGGCTCACGTGGCGTAAGCCCCTAGGCTTGCCGAGTCCCGATTTCCTCGGGACTCAGGCCCCTCGAACTACCACTTAGGTCCTTACCGGCAACTCTGCCTCACGAGGCTAAATACTCGGCACGCCCATCGTCACAACATCATCTACCCGGAGCGCCTCGCGCACGACAAACGGCTCCCCGTAACGCGCGTGGATCAACAACCCATACTGGCGGGCCACCCCGCGCACCCGCTCCGCAATCTCTTCTTCGTCCGGAAACAAGCCGGCGGCGGTCGGCTGCCGCTCATACTGCGTGCGGTAACAAAGCAGCGCCCGCAGGCGCCGTTCGAACTGCGCACTGATGTCCACCACGAAGCTCGGCTTCACGTCCGCGTACAACGAGGCGTAAAGAATCTTCTTCGGACGGTGCGGCCGGCCCTCGACCGGAAGCTTGGCGAGCCCGGCCAGGAAGCAGGCTTCCGAACCCAACTCCGACGCGCGGTAGTGGTCCGGGTGGCGCGCTTCGCCGTACGGCAGGATGACGACCCTCGGCCGTAGTTCGCGGATCTTGCGCACAACCTCGAGCCGCGCCTCCAGCGTGTTTTCGAGCCGCGCGTCGGGCAGATGAAGATTGTGCCGCTCGCTGAGCAGCATCTCCCGGGCCGCCGCTTCCGCCTCGGCGACACGCTGTTCGGGCGTGCCGCGGGTTCCCATCTCGCCCGCGGTCATGTCGACGACGGCGGTGCGGTAGCCCTTCTCGGCCATCCGAATGAGTGTCCCCCCGCAGGTCTGCTCGACATCGTCGGGATGGGCGGCGAAGGCTACGATGTCGATGGGCCGCTGGTCGCTCACTCGGCTCCCCCGCTCTCGAGGAGCCGCACGACGGCCTCGGTGTCGAGCCGGTGCCGGCAGGCCTCCCTGCTATCGATCATCACCACGGGGACATCGTTGGTGTAGCGCTTGTGAAGCTCGGGATTGCCATCGATATCCACCGTCCGCAACTCGAACCGGTGTTCGCGTTGCAGCGCCGCGAGCTGCTCATAGACCTCGTCGCAGAGCCCGCAGGCCGATCTTGTATATAAGGTGACGGTTGGCATCAGGAGGATTACACTCGTCGGTAGCGGCGCCGTTTCGGCCGTGACCAGATGAGCGCCGCGCCCGCCACGAACCCGCCCACGTGCGCCCACCACGCCACGCCTCCCGACGCCTCCGCGCCAAACGAGGCGGCGCCGCTGAAGAACTGAATCGCAAACCAATACACCAGGATCACTACGGCCGGAAGCTCGATCGTCGTAAAGAAGAAAAAGATCGGAACGAGCGTCACGATGCGCGCAGTGGGGAAGCGAACCATGTACGCTCCCATCACGCCCGCAATCGCTCCGCTGGCGCCCACGGCGGGAATGGTCGATTGCGGGTTCGCCACCACGTGAGCCACTGAGGCCAGCATCCCGCAAGCGACATAGAACAATAGGTAGAGGAAGCGCCCCAACTCATCCTCGACGTTATCTCCGAAGATCCACAGGAACCACATGTTCCCGATCAAATGGAGCCAGCCGCCGTGCAGAAAAATCGATGTGAATACGGGTGCCAGGCCCTCCACCAGGGGGTACTTGCCCGCTGGCGCGTACTCGGCACGTAGCGGAATGGCTCCAAATACCTCGACGAACGCCATCTGAGCGCGCGGCGAGACCATGCCCAGATACACCTGGTAAAGAAAGACCGCGACGTTGAGCAGCCCCAGCACGAGCGTGACCGCCGGGTAGCTGAGCCGGGGAGCGTCGTCGCGAAGGGGAAACATAGCGGCTCAAACCCGGGAGACCTGCGTGGCGAACTCGGGCGCCTCGCGGCGGTCGCCGGCGGCGATAAGGCTCGCGGCTTCGTCCAGCCCGGCGATCCCGCCTTGCGCGCCGAGCGCCCGGCAGTTGAGCGCCGCCAGCGCGTTCGAGACTTCCAGAATCCGGTCGAGCGGCCAACCGGCGAGCACGCCGTAGCAGAACGCTCCGTGAAAGATGTCGCCCGCGCCAGTCGTATCCACGCACGAGACGACGAAGCCCGGTGCATAGTGGAACCGGCCGCGGGCGAGTGCCAGAGCGCCGTTCTCGCCTAGCGTCATGGCGGCCACCTTCATACCGTACTCGCGCTGGATCTTTTCGAGCGCTCGAAACGGGTCGTCCTCGCCGGTCCAGCGGCCGGGAAACTCAGCGGACGCAATCAGGTAGTCCACATGCGGCAACACGCGGTCAAAGCCTTCGTAGATCGTGTCGACATCGACGGTTACCGGCATGCCGGCTTCGCGGGCAATGCGGGCGGCCCGCTCCACGGCGGGCGTGTCGTGTCCGTCGATGTGCAGCAACCGGCCGCACACGATCTGGTCCTCGGTAATCTGCTAGGGGTCAATGCGCAAACACTCGGGACGTTGCCAGAAAATCGTTCGCTCCCCCGTCTCTTGATCGACGATGATATAGGCCGACTGATTGGGACAGTTCTCGCGCGTCTGCACATGCTCGATGTCGATGCCCGAGCCGGCCAGGCTCTCCATCTGGATGCGGCCACGTTCGTCATCGCCTACCGAGCCGATGTACTTCGTGCGCAGCCCGAGTTTCTGACACGCCGCCAAGGCGCTCGCCACCTGGCCGCCCGGGCTGAGGACCTCTTTCGCGAACGGCGTCTTCCCACCCAGCCCTGGGAATCGGGACACCAGCAGCACCGTGTCGGTAGCGTTGAGACCGACTCCGACCAC
>JAKZVK010000377.1:0-3276 GCA_047516085.1 Bryobacterales bacterium | reverse complement strand
CGCTGAAGCGACACGTCGGCCACCCGGCCGCGCCGCGACTGCAACCGGCCTGCCGCGTTCGGCAAGCCGCCGCGAGGGGACCACCGGCGGCCCGCACCGTGGCCCGGGTATTCAGTGGCCCGGGAACGTAGCCCCGAAGTCGTAACCCGGCGCAGGCTGCAAGAGTACGCCAACCGTGAAGATCACTGAAAAAGAAGTCCGCTACATTGCCGACTTGTCGAACCTCGAGTTGAGCGACGAGGAAGTGGCCAAGTATCGCGCCGACCTCGAAGAGATCCTCACCTACGTCGAAAAGCTCAACGAACTCGACACGTCGAACGTCGAGCCGATGGCACAGGTGATTTACGAAGGCAGCGAAACGGCCACTTTCCGCGAGGACGAGACGCGGCCGTCACTCGAACAGGAAGAGGCTCTCGACTGCGCGCCCGAATCCGGCGCCGGGCACTTCAAAGTCCCCAAGGTCATCGAGCGCTAGTAGTGCCTTTTTTGAGAACGATGACGTTTCGATTTGCTATGTAGGGGCACGGCATGCCGTGCCCGAGGCGGCCAGCGTGGCCATTGCCCCTGTCAGATACGTAACTGAACTTGTAAAGCTCTGTACGAGATCGCCCCTGGAACCCAGCCACGATGGACGACTACAAACAGCTCACCATCGACAAGATCCACGACGGGCTTCGTGAGCGCCGCTTCAGCGCCAAGGAACTGGCCGAAGAGGCGTTGCGCGTCTCGCGCGAGGAGAACGACACCTATGGTGCGTTCCTCCACTTCGCCCCGGCTCGCGCGCTGGCCGCCGCCGAGAAGGTCGACGCCGACCTCGCCGCCGGCAAGCCGCTCGGGCCGCTCGCGGGCGTGCCGGTCGCGGTCAAGGACGTCATCACCACCAAGGGCCTGCGAACGACCTGCGCGTCGCGCATCCTCGAGAACTACGTCGCTCACTACGACGCCACGGCCGTGGCGCGGCTCGAGCAGGCCGGGGGAGTGATCTTCGGCAAGACGAACTGCGACGAGTTCGCCATGGGCTCGTCGAACGAGAACTCCGGCTACTATCCGGTGCGCAACCCGGCTGCGCCCGATCGTGTGCCGGGCGGCTCGAGCGGAGGCTCGGCGGCGGCGGTGGCGGGCGGTTTCGCGCCGGTCTCGCTGGGCACCGACACGGGTGGCTCGATCCGCCAGCCGGCGTCGTTCTGCGGCGTCGTCGGCGTCAAGCCCACCTACGGACGCGTCTCGCGCTACGGCCTGACGGCCTTCGCCAGCTCGCTCGACTGCATCGGGCCGTTTTCGCGCACGGTCAAAGACAGCGCCACGCTGTTGAAGGTGATCGCCGGCCGCGACCCGGCCGACTCGACCTCGGGCGGCGTCGACGTGCCCGACTACAACGCGGCGCTCGACGGCAACGTCAAGGGGCTGCGCCTCGGCGTCCCCAAGGAATACTTCGGCTCCGGTCTCGACGCGGAGGTCGGCGCGCGCATCGACCACGGGCTTGATGTGCTCAAGAAGCTCGGCTGCGAAGTCAGCGAAGTCAGCCTGCCGCATACCGACTACGCCGTCGCCTCGTACTACCTCATCTGCACGGCGGAAGCCAGCGCCAACCTGGCGCGTTACGACGGTGTGCGCTACACGAAGCGCGCCGAGAGCGCCGACACGCTCGGTGAGATGTACCGCAAGACGCGCGCCGCGGGCTTTGGACGCGAGGTGACGCGCCGCATCATCCTCGGCACCTATGTGCTCAGCTCGGGTTACTACGACGCCTATTACCTCAAGGCCCAAAAGGTGCGCTCGCTGATCGCCTCCGACTTCAAAAAGGCGTTCGAGAAAGTGGACGCACTGATCACGCCCGTCTCGCCGTTTCCGGCCTTCAAGATCGGGGCGAAGACCGCCGACCCGCTCGAGATGTATCTCTCCGACATCTACACCATCACGGCCAGCCTGGCGGGCATCGCCGGCATCAGCGTTCCCTGCGGCGCATCAAGCGAAGGGCTGCCGATCGGGATGCAGATCTTGGCGGACCACTTCGCCGAACCCCGCATGCTCAAGCTCGCCGACGCCTTCGAGAAGGCCGGCGGCTTCGCGGGCTAGAAGCTATCTCATGAATGCCGAAAGAAGGCGCGGTAGCGATCTATGTGGCATAATTGACGTAGTTCGATGTCTACTGAGAGGATTGCCCAGCGTAGCCGTCGTGACCGAGCGCTGTGTGTCGCCGTTTGCGTTGTCCACTGCCAGTGACAGACTCCAATGCACCGCTTGTCTTCATAAGTTACGCACGGGAGGATATTGGTGCTGCTAAACGGATTCATGGTGACCTAAGATCTGCTGGCGTCCGACCATGGCTCGATACTGAAGATCTTCGTCCCGGCGAGAATTGGCGTCTTGCAGTCCCAGAAGCCATCCACCGAAGCACCTTCTTCCTCGCGCTGCTCTCTAGAAACTCGATCGCAAAGCGCGGCTTCGTTCAGAAAGAACAGCGACTAGCACTCGAAGTGGTCGACAACCTTCCGCCGAGGCGTATCTTCTATATCCCGGCCCGATTGGAACAGTGTGAACCGGACGACTCCAGAGTTAGGGAGTTAAATTGGGTCGATCTTTATCCCTCCTATGAAGATGGGATGAAAAGGCTGCTTCTGGCACTCCAACCTGAGACTGATAGTCAACTATGCAAGACGGCTCGGTGCCCGCTGTGTGGTGTTGAGGCGCCCTCATTTTCACGATCTTGTGAAGCTTGTGGCACTGATCTGGGATTCCCAAACGTTCGATTAGCGTCCAACCAGCAACCCGAACTGGATGAGCGCTATCTTGCTGCGTTGGATGCTGCACGTCTCTGTGGGGCGTATGACCGCGTCCTGGAATTCGCGACAGCGGTCAAACGCGCTCAATTTGTACTGTCGAGGAGCGTGTCCGGGTTGGTGCATCTCCTTCGTGAGCCAAGCGCGACCCTTGCACGGTATGCCAATGTGGTCAGCGCGACAGGTGCGGTTTCCCAGGAAGGCGCGCTCCATCGGCTTCGCAAATTCGCGGAGGCGGCGATGTTCGGCTTTTACGGCGACAAGTTGCTCTACGGCGTGCTGTCTCTGGACGGCCAGGGACTAAGGGAATTTGGTCCAGCGTCGGCGGTTATCGATGAAAAATACATATCCCATAGATCAGTAGTGTCCGGCTAACGCCTTGGCTGCTCTGCGTAACCGGCGCGGTATCACCACTTTAGGGTTCACCGCAGGTTTTATCGATTTCAACTCGCGCAGGCGGTTTTCGCCCGGCTCGGTTTTCCACAATGGAGCATGA
>JAKZVK010000376.1:0-5858 GCA_047516085.1 Bryobacterales bacterium | reverse complement strand
CGCCGGGTGTTCCCCCAGAACTGGATGCCCTGACAGTACTTATAGTACTCAATGGTTTATCGGAATACTCTTCGTAAGCCACCCGTTTTCAATCACTTGAACTACCCCTGCGGACGAGGGAAATATACTTGCTGGGAACGCACGATCTCGGGATACAATTCTGGTGTGAGCGCCCATGCTCAAGCAGTCGACTCGGAGGTGGCGGATCCGCCTTTCGATGGTGGGGTCCAGATCCTGCTGGCCGTTGATGACACCGCAGCTCGCCTAGCCCTCGAAGCGGTGCTCGCAAAGAGCGGCTATCTCATTGACTCTGCGGCTTCTTCGGCCGAAGCGATGGCGAAGGTCGAGGATCGGCAATATGCCATGGTGTTGTGCAACTTGGCCGGCGAGTCCGAGCAGGCGTCTCGCAGTGTGGTGCGGCTGGCCCGAACGCAGAGCTACCGGCCTGCCACGGCTTACTTGACCGCTTTCCAAGAGCACGCTTCCCAGGAGCATGCTGGGACGTCTCAGGGTTCGGAGAAGCTGCTCATCGAGACGGTCAACATTCCCGCGTTCCTCACGCAGGTGACCGATCTGCTTGCGATGCGAGCAGCCGGGCGGGCCGCACGGCGTGCGCGGCTGCAAGTTTCCGCTTGACTGCCGAGGCTGCGGGGTCTTTAATAGGCCCATGGTTCGCAACATCGGTCTCCTCTTCCTTCTTTGCCCCCTGTTGTTCCCGCTAGCGTCCGCTCGGGTCGTACTAGTCGAGATCGACCGGCGGGTCGATGTTCTCGACGGCAAGTCGTTCGGCATGGCAGGGCCGTACGAGAAAATCACCGGCAAGGTCTTCTTCGCCGTCGATCCATCCAACTCGGCCAACCGCATCATTACCGACATCGACCTTGCGCCGCGCAACGAAGCCGGCGAAGTGGAGTTTTCCTCCGACCTCTACCTGCTCAAACCCAAGGACGCCGCGCGCGGCAACGGTGCTGTGCTCTACGAGGTTTCGAATCGTGGCGGCAAAGGCATGCTCAGCTTCTTCAACCTCGCACGAGGAGGCTACGAACCGGAGAAGGAGGAACATTTCGGCGACGGCTTCCTGCTGCGCGAGGGCTATACGCTGCTATGGCTTGGGTGGCAGTTCGACCCACCGAAGCAGAAGGGCCGCATGCGTCTCTATCCGCCCATCGCCACCAAGGACGGCAAGCCGATCCGCGGCGTCGTGCGAGGCGACTTCGTGGTCAAAGACCGCGTCTACAGCCATCTGCTGTCGGACCGTGGGCACATCCCCTACGAAGTCGCCGACCCCGACGCTCCAGGAACGGTGTTGACGGTCCGCGACGCGGTCGAATCGCCGCGCACGACCATTCCGCGTTCCAAATGGAAGTTCGCGCGGATGGAGAATGGCAAGACCGTTGCCGACAAAGGCCAGGTCTACCTCGACGGCGGCTTCGAGCCCGGCAAGATCTACGAAGTGGTGTACGTCTCCGAGAACCCGCCGCTGGTGGGACTCGGGCCCACGGCCATTCGGGACATGATCTCGCACCTTAAGTACGAGGGGTCCAATGACCTCTCGATACCCGCTGACGCTATCAACCGCGGCCTGGGGTTCGGTATCTCGCAAAGCGGGCGCTTCCTGCGAACGTTCCTCTACTACGGCTTCAACGAAGACGAGAAGCACCGCAAGGTGTTCGACGGGTTGATCTCGCACGTGGCCGGGGGCGGCCGCGGCAGCTTCAATCACCGCTTCGCACAACCGTCGCGCGACGCGCACCCCTTCATGAACTTCCTGTATCCGACCGATATTTTCCCGTTCACCGACGTCGAGCAAACCGACCCCGAGACCGGCCTGAGCGACGGCATTCTGACCCATCACCTCGACCGCAAGTTCTGGCCCAAGATTTACTACACCAACTCGTCGTATGAGTATTGGGGCCGGGCGGCGTCGCTGATTCACACCAGCTTGGACGGCAAGGCGGACGTCGCCCTGTTCGACAACGTTCGCGTCTACATGTTCGCGGGCACGCAGCACGGGCCGTCGGGCTTCCCGCCCAAGGTGACCCTAGGCCAGCAGAAAAGCAATCCCATGGATTTCCGCTGGTCGATGCGCGCGTTGCTGAAGGCAATGAACCGTTGGGCCGCTGGCGGATCGCCCGCACCGCCAAGCCGCTATCCGCGCCGCGACGACAAAACGTTGGTGCGTCCCGAGGACCTGATGTTCCCGAAACTGCCGGGTGTGGGCTTCTCCTCGCGGGTTCACCTGGCCTACCGCGCCGACTACGGTCCGGACTTCTACAGCGAGGGGATCGTGACCCAGGAGCCACCGAAGGTCGGCACGGCCTTTCCGATCCTGGTGTCGGCGGTCGATCGCGACGGCAACGAGCTCTCCGGCATCCAGATGCCCGAGCAGAAGGTCCCGCTCGCCACCTATACGGGCTGGAACCTGTTCAACGAGAAGTCCGGCCCGACGCATGAGATCTCGAGCATGGCCGGCTCGTACATTCCATTCGCCATCACGAAAGCGGTACGACAAGCGAATGGCGATCCCCGGCCGTCGATCGAGGAGCGCTACGCGGGCCGGGAAGCGTATCTCGACTTGGTCGGCGACGCGGCGGTTTCGTTGGTCGAAGGAGGGTATTTGTTGGGCGGGGACTTGCCGGTGATCCTCAAGAATGCCGGGCGGCACTGGGATTACCGCATGGGCGGGAGTTCGACTGAGACACAGGATTGATGCTCGGACGGCTTTGTGCTGGCATAAAGTGTTACCCATGTGCCCGGTCAATACCGCTTGTAGGGGCGGACCGCTGTGTCCGCCCCGCCGCCTCTGGTCCGCGGCTTCTGTTTCGCGCAGAAACCGAGAGCAACTTAGCCGCACCGGGGTGGACTCAGCGGTCCGCCCCTACGCCATGAACTGAGCCGGTAAGACTGCTGTAGTTACACCCCGCCCAACGAGGACAAGATTCTCATTAGGTTGTGCATAGGCGGCGAAACTGGCCGCGGCGCGGTCCTGGTCGATAAACAACCCCGAGCCCGAGATGTCGACCCGCGGCAACAGCCCGGACCGAGCTTCCCGAACGAGCTGAAATCCTGCCGCCCCGGCGCGGTCCGCGGCCGCCAGGTCGAGGTTGGCATTCTCGGCCTCTCGCAAGACGGCCGACAACGAGAGCCGGCGCGAGACCGTCTGCCCCGGCGCGTCTTGGATCACCTGCGCTTCGGTCGGCACGACGAAGCTGGGGTAGAGTGACGGCCGCCACGGGCGGCTACTGGGCGAGCCAGCCACCGTCAATGACGATGTCGGTGCCGGTGATGAAGCCGGCTTCTTCCGAGCATAGGTAGACGGCTAGCGAGCCGACTTCTTCGACCTTGCCCCAGCGCCCGAGCGGAATGCGGGAGAGGAACTGGGCGTTGCGCTCGGGGTCTTCGAGGATGGCCTTGTTGATCTCGGTGGCGAACGGGCCGGGGCTGATGCCGTTGGCGGTGATGTTGAACTCGGCCAGTTCGAGCGCCAGGGCCCGGGTCATGCCGAGCAGGCCCGCTTTGGTGGCGCTGTAGCCGGTGCGGTGTGGGAACGAGACGTGCGACATGATCGACGTCATGTTGATGATCCGTCCAAACTTCTTCTCTTTCATGCCCGGCACGAAAGCCCGGCACAGCAAGAACGGCGCGGTGAGATTGATCCCGACGATCTCGTTCCACTCGTCGAGCGTGAAGTCTTCAACGGCCTTGCGATTATTGATGCCCGCGTTGTTGATGAGGATGTCACAGATGCCCAGCTTGTCTTTGACCTGTGCGGCCACGTCGGCCACGGCGGCTTCATCGGCCACGTCCGCGACGATCGCTTCGGCGCGTCCCCCGGCTTCGCGAATGCCGGCGGCGACGGCGTTGAGCAGGTCTTCGCTGCGCGCCACCAGAGCCACGGAGGCGCCCTCGGCGGCCAGTGATTCAGCCATCTGTTGGCCAAGACCCTTGCTGGCGCCGGTGACGACGGCGATGCGACCTTGTAGCGCTGAACTCACGGTAACTTCCTCCGGTTTCTTGGCCGAATGTAGCACAGGGGAATGGGCCGTGTTTCAGACAGGCGGGTGGGACAGGCGGTGCTCTAAGCGCTCCGCTGTGCTTCAACAGCCCCTAGCCGAACAGCCGGATCTTGACGGCTAGGAGGAGAAGGCCCGCCACAAAGCCCAGTAGGGCTCGGTACTCCCGGTTCTTCTTGTAGAGCGAGAGGCGAAAGTGCTGCTCTGATCGCTCCATTCCTGCCCACCGGGGGAACAGCCTGGGTACGCGCGCGGCGTAGTCGACGTAGTCAGGGAAGAGTTTGCGTAGGTGCGCCTCTTCCTCTTCCACCACGGGGAGGAAGAAGAGAAGGAAGTACGAGAGAAGCAGGACCGACACCCCGCCATGAGCGGAACCGACGGCAAACGCGACGCCAACCGTCAGGCTGCCCACGTAGAGTGGATTACGGACACGGGCAAAAGGGCCGCTGGTGGTGAGGCGCTCGTTCTTGGCGAGATGTCCCGCGGCCCAGGCACGTAGCGCCATGCCGCACAGGCCAATGGAGGCGCCGGCGGCGAGGGAGGTCCAGGTGGGCCGCGCCAGCCAGAAGAAGATGGCGATGACGACGAAGCCGGCCTTCACCCTCCAGCGCGCCGCCGCCTCGGCATAGCGCTTGGGGAAGGGCATCGACTCAACAGTCTAGCCGGGATTGCCGGTAGCGAGCGGCGAGGGTGGACGCGGCAGCGCGCCTCTGCGGCGTCAGTTCGCGGACGAGGTCCGTCGCGCACCGATCGAGGCCACAATCCGCTAGAACAGACGCTCACGTGGGCTGAGCGTGCCGAAAGAGCCGACGTTGGCGATCGACAGCGACACGCGAAACTGATTCTCGTCGCGCGTAGGGCCGATGGCGAAGCGGCGCCACTCGACGCTGAATCCGCAGCAGTCGGTGTTATAGGAAACCTGGGAGGCGTTGTAGATGAATAGGGCCTGGCGGTAGTCGTAGTTGGTGCGTACCGCCGCGTTCCAGCCGCGGCGGTTGAAATTGCCAAAGCGCACCATTGTAGAGATCTGATTGCTCGACGGCGACAGGACGGGTGACGACCGCACCGCGTGGTGGCCGACCTCGAAGCTCCACAGTTCGCTGACGTGAAAGCCGCCGTTGACGCTGCTGTTGACCAGCTTGTCGCGCAGCGGGTCGAAGTCGTTGCGCCACTCGATGTAGTGCCGCCACGTCGGGCGCACGCGCATCGATGTCACCACGGGCGAGGCTCGGCGCGCTTGATCGAGAAACGCGAACGGGCTGACGTCAATCGTCGACGCGAAGACGTTCCGCCGCCCCGGCACGACCGCGCCTCCGAAGTCGGGATTGAAGTAGCGGCGCTGCCAAACCTCGACGCTAAAAACCTCGCGTACCTGGCCGGTCGAGTCGTTCTTGCTATACAGGCGATTCGTGATCGAGAGGTCGGCCTCGTTGGTGTTCGTCACCAGGTCGCGCTCGTCGAAGCGGACGACCTCGCCGAAGTTCTCGACGCCCGTCACGTAGCGGTAGCGGACCCTGGGCTCGATCACGTGCTTGAGGCGGTCGCCCAGCCACTTGGGGCCGTCATAGATGCGCTGCAGCGACGGGGGAGCGATGTCGACCGAGATTTCGGCGTTGCGGCGGTAGAGGTTCTGCCCGATCAGGCCCTCGTCGATTTCGCGACGCTGGCCGTAGGCGGTCTGGCGCGCGCCGAATGTGGGCGTAATCTGGAAATCTTTGAGCCGGAAGGTGCTTGTGATGCGCGGGAAGAAATCACCGCGCTGCACGAAACGGCGCGTCTGAAATGTGGGCTGCGTACGGCTTACGAGACCGAATGAACTATCGAGGCTGAACCACAGGGGAACCG
>JAKZVK010000375.1:0-3928 GCA_047516085.1 Bryobacterales bacterium | reverse complement strand
ACGTCTCCTTCACGGGTGAGAGGCTTGCAGGGTCTATCAGCACGACCTTTGACCGACGCCATACCGCGATCTCCCCTGATCTTCCTCAATCTCTCACGCCGCAGTTCTATGCCGAACCTGCTCGGGCCGATCAATGGCGCGCGTACCTGTTCCGCAGCTCTCTGCCCGGTGTGCCCGACGACTTCCGAATTGTTGGTGGCCTCATCCAGTCGTTTCTTGTCGGCCCATGGCGCGCACTCGCACAAGACTCCGCGATCACCGGCGCGTGGTCCGCGGGTGGCCCCTGGAGCTACGATGCCGCGAGTCCACGACTGACGAACGTGCTGGGATGACAGATGATGGACAAGCTCGACGGAGACGCCTCGCTCGACGCAACGAGAGTGCCACTCATGATCTCCGATGAGGATCGCGACGGGTTCGTGCGTCAGGCACAGCGAGAGGGCATGACGTTGAGCGAATGGCTCAGAACAGCGGCCCACGAGCGGCTGAACCATCAGCAACGAGCCGGCTCGTTCGCGTCAACCGCCGAGATCGACGCGCTCTTTCTCGAATGCGACGACCTGCCAGGTCCAAGCTCGGAGCCGAACTGGGGCGAACACCTGAACGTGATCGATGGATCTCGCCGGCGTGGTCCGGCGTGCAGATGACTGCTGTCGGCAGCAACGTGTTCATCGACGTAGACGGCGCCGCTCTCGCCCCGCACCGCGGCTCCGACGTGAAATCCCGAGTAGGGCGCGTACGCCGCCTGCCGAGCGGCGATCGCCGCGGCGAAACGACACCGGGGACCGACTGAACGGCCGAAGCGGATGTGCGGAGCTACGGCTCGCGGCGCCACACCTCGACCACGCAGTACGCGCCGGGCTCGCAGTTGCCGGTGGCGAAGTTGCGAGCCATGGGTATGGCGGTATCCAGGCCGTCGACCAGGCAGTACCGGTTCACCGCGTATTCCGCAGCCATGTAGTTGCATGACAACGGCGAGCAGCCGAAGCTGGGCGAGAAGTTCAGCTCGCCCTCGGTTTTGCCGACGTCCCGTACGACGGCATCGTAGCCGAGGCGGGAGAACCCATCCGGAATGGGGACCGCCGTAAGCTCCGGCAGCGGATGTTCGGTCTCCTCGCCGGATTCGTGGAACAACGTCGGCAGAAGGCGGTACGCGTAGAGCCGGTACCGCTCGCCGTCCGACGCAGGCACGACCGACCACGCCGCGTCCGGCGTGTCGAACAGCCACGTGTCGGTGTTGTGGACCCACTTGTCCACCCACTCGGGCGGAGACTTGGCGATGCTACTCGCTGACGCTGCAGATCTCCTCCACGCCCGGGTACGCCGGCGCGTGCATGTCTCCTGTGGCTTTGGTGAACTGCTTCGGGAGGTATCCGATGAGTACCGTCTCTTGAGCCATGGCCGTTCGCCTTCGCGTTCGATCGTAGCCCACGAGCGACCCGTCAGGCATCGCCCCTCGCCCGCCTGATGGCACCCCGCGGAGCGATGAGAGTGCCACTCTCGCAGCCCGGAGGTCGCTCCCGTCGGATATACTCAGGTCCCCACCCATGAACCACGGTGAGATCGTCAGTTTCCTGTGGAGCGTCGCGGACCTGATCCGCGACAGCTTCAAGCGTGGCAAGTACCAGGACGTCATCCTACCCCTGACCGTGCTTCGCCGACTCGACTGCGTGCTCGCCCCCACGAAGGAGGACGTGCTCCGTCGTCAGGCAGAGCTGACGAACCTTGGCCTGCAGCAGATGCACCGCCAGCTCTGCATCGCATCGGTCTTCGAGTTCTACAACACCTCCCGCTACGACTTCGACAAGCTGATCGCCGATGCGCCGCAGCTTGCCGCCAACCTCAGGAACTACATCGCCGGCTTCAGCCATAACATGCGCGATGTGCTGGAGAAGTTCGACCTCGACAACACCATCAGCAAGCTCGACGAGGCCGGTCTGCTGTTCCAGGTGATGGAGCGGTTCAAGAGCGTCGATCTGCACCCGGATCGGATCGACAACGCGACCATGGGCACGATCTTCGAAGAGCTGATCCGCCGTTTCAACGAAGCCCTGGACGAGAACCCTGGCGAACACTTCACCCCGCGCGATGTCGTCCATCTGATGGTGGATCTTATGCTCGCCGGCGACGAGGCACGTATCGCCGGTCCGAACGAGGTCCGCTCGGTCTACGACCCGTGCTGTGGCTCCGGCGGCATGCTGATGATCGCCAAGGAGCACATCACCAGCGGCCTGCGCGTCGACGGCGAACTCCTGCGTCCCGCCATCAACGCGCAAGCCGAGATCAATCTGTTCGGCCAGGAAGTGAACCCCGAGACCTGGGCGGTCTCCAAGTCGGACATGTTCATGAAAGACCCGACCGGTCGGGACGCGGACAACATCGCCTTCGGCAGCACGCTCTCCAACGAAGGGCACGCCGGGCGAACGTTCGACTACCTGATCGCGAATCCACCGTACGGCAAGGATTGGAAACGCGACAAGAGCGCGGTGGAAACAGAGCACGAGCGCGGTTCTGCGGGTCGGTTCCCTCCCGGGCTGCCGCGAATCAGCGATGGACAGACCCTATTCCTACTGCACATGCTGGCCCACGCGGAGATGCCGGAACAGGGTGGCGCCCGCATCGCCATCATCATGAACGGCTCTCCCCTATTCACCGGCGACGCCGGCAGCGGCGAGACCGAAATCCGCCGCTACATCCTGGAGCACGATCTGCTCGAGGCACTGGTGGCGCTGCCCGAGCAGCTCTTCTACAACACCGGCATCGCCACCTACGTGTGGCTGCTGACCAACCGCAAAGCGCCGAAACGCCGGGGCAAGGTGCAACTGATCGACGCCACCTCGTTCTGGTCACCGATGCGCCGCAGCCTGGGTGACAAGCGGCGCCAGATCCCGCCCGACAAGGCCGCAGACGTTCTCCAACTGCTCTCTGGTTTCGAGGATGGCGCTACCCAGCGGGTGACGGAAGATGGCATCGAGGAGGACGTGGTCGTGGGTCGCATCTTCCCGACCACGCAGTTTGGCTACCGCAAGATCACCGTCGAACGGCCGCTGCGGCTGAACTTCCAGGCCAGCGCGGAACGCATCGCACGCCTTGACGAGCAGAGTGGCTTTCAGAATCTGTCCAAGTCAAAGAAGCGGGACCAAGAGGTCCGCTCCAGAGAGGAGGTGGCGGGCCGAGCCCTGCAACATACCATCGTAACCATGCTGAATATGATGCCGGAGACCCTGTTCCGGGACCGCCCCCAGTTCCTTGCAGAGCTTGCAGCAGCGACCCGACAGGCCGAGTTCAAACTACCGGCCCCGGTGAAGAAGGCAATTCTGACCGCACTCGCCGAGCGCGACGAGACGGCCGAGATCTGCCGCGGCCCGAACGGCGCGCCGGAGCCCGACCCGGAACTGCGCGACACCGAGCGCGTGCCGTTGGTCGAGGGCGACGATCCCGTTGACGGCGACGGACTGCCCGCCAGCGTCCGCGCCTTCTTCGAGCGCGAAGTCAGGCCGCACGTACCGGACGCCTGGATCGACACCTCCAAGCGCGACCCGATGGATGGCAAGGTGGGCATGGTCGGTTACGAGATCAACTTCAACCGCTACTTCTACCGGTACAAGCCGCCGCGCCCGCTGGAGGAGATCCAGGCCGACCTCGAATCCATCGAAGCCGACATCGTTCGGATGCTCGCCGGCATCACCCGCAGCGGCGCAAGCGCATGAGGAAGGCGACCGGTTTCCGTGTGGTGATCGGCGCCCACGAAGCCACACCGGTCCCCAGGAAGTGCCAAGATGAAAGAGAATGTCGGCACTTTCCTCTCGGTGACGACATTTTCTGGTGACGGGACCCGCCTCCGAAAGCCGGATGGAGCAAGCCGAGCAAGAAAATGCCGGCATCCATCACTCCCATGCCGGCATTTTCTTGTTGATGCATTGAGGAC
>JAKZVK010000374.1:0-7966 GCA_047516085.1 Bryobacterales bacterium | reverse complement strand
TACCCTCCAGGCGTCAAGGTGTCAGATCGCGAAGTAGCGGAGATTGATCTCCGCCGTGACAAGTTCCACGGAGATTGGAACTACACGCTGCATCCCAGACGGCACTGAGATACTGCATAGGTTATTTCGTTACGAGCCCTTAGTGTACGCCTCGTCCCGTCCGGCGTCTATGGGCTCCGTCACAGTGGGGAAAGAGCAACGAAAACTCTGAGGCCCGTGGTGGGCGTCTGCGGACGCCCACCACGGGCGTTAGTTGTTCGGGCTTCGGACGGGTTCCCGGGGTTGCACCCCGGGCTAGTATTAAGGCGCCGCTTCGCGGCTTGGAAGCCGGCCGCCTGTCTTTAGCATTTAGGGGGTGTTCCTCGCGGCCGAAAGGCGACGGACACCACTTGACAGGCTAAAAGGACGCGTTCCCGGGGTTGCACCCCGGGCCAGTATTAAGGTGGCGGTTCGGGGTGCGGAAGCCCTGGCCTCCTAATGACAAAGACAAGCGGCGTTCCTCGCGGGGCTTGCGGCCCGGGCTAGCCTGGGCTAGCTAGACGTGCCTGGTCCAACGGCTTTCGAGTGGCGTGCGGGTTCGTGCCGGACCGCTCCCTGACGGTCACGGCTCGGTTGCTTCGCCCTTCGCTGCGCGGTGAGAAATAAGGGGCGGCGTGCCTACCCGCGCGTCACTTCTTGATGTTGTAGAGAAAGGCGAACTGCAGGCGCACGTCGGTGCCGGCGTAGTCGGGGGGCAGGGGCGGGAAGGGGTTCGAGGCGCTGATGCCGGCGACGGCGGCGCGGTCGAGGGGGCTCGATCCCGAGGACTTGGCGATCACCAGCTTCGAGACCGTTCCGTTGCGAACGATCGCGAGTTGGATGCTGACTCGTCCCTTGCTCATGCCGAGCCGGGCGCTCTCGGGCACGACGGCGAACCAGTTGCGCCGGACCGTCGCGAGGATTCGAATCAAGTACGGTCGAAAGTCAACCCCCTTGGGGTCGCTCAAAAGCTCGAGGTTGCTGCCCGTGGTGCCCGACGACGGCGGCATGTAGCCACTCAGCCCGCCGGTCCCGAAGGTGTCGCCCACGGCTTGCCGTGACGGTGGGCCGCCACCGGCCGACAGCGTGTTGATGGCCCCCTGGACCATCTGTCCCGGCCGTGCGTTCAACCCCAGGCTGCCCAGCTCGAGCGGCCCCTCGCGTCCCGGCAGGCCGCTCTTGGGGTTTTCGAGAACGAGCTTCGGCGGACGGTCGGAGTTGGCCGGACGGCGCGGCAACGGCAACTCGCCGGGGCCCCTCTGCCTCGACAGCCGTGCATTCGGGCGATAGTCGTCAGGGTTGGGGCTCTGCGCGGCCTTGGGGGCGGGAGGCTTGGGCTGCGCTTCCGGCTTGGGAGGCTCGGGGACCTTGGGGGCCTCGGGTTCGACTTCGATCTTGGGCGGTGCGGGTTCGGGCGGCGCTTCAGGCTCAGGCGCGGGAGAGGGAGTGGCCAACTCCTCCGGCAGCAAGAGAGCGGGCGCCGGGGCCTCTTTTGCTCCTTCAAACTCGACGGTCGCGGGGCCTTCGTTGGGCGAAGGTTGTGTCAGCTCGCGGATGACCGAATCGGGTGGTGCGAGTAGGGCGATTTCGGGATACGACGCCCCCTCGCGGAGGTCCCTGGGCTGGGTCACGATGAAGCTCCGCTGCATGAGCAGAACGATCACGAGCAGCGTGTGCGTGATCAGCGAAACGACGGCGGCCCTCCGCGCGCGGGGGTGGGTAAGATGGGCGTCCCAGGCGACTTCGAAGTCGAGGGGCTGCTGGTCGGCAATCGCTACGGGTGGCTGGACGCGTGCGGGGGGACCGGCGACCGTGCCGCCCGGAGGCTTCGAAGTTGAGAGCTTCGGGGCTGGGAACGCGCGGTAGTCCTCGAGCAAGATCTTGGGGCCGGGGAGGGGCGAGCGGCGGGCGGCCTCGGCGGCGCGACGTGCGGCGGCCTTGTCGAAGCCCTGCCACCAGCGGGCCGACCGGACGCTGTATTCATCGAGTAGGAGGTGAACGTCTTGGGATGATGGCTTTACCTGTGCCGGCTTGCTTCGAGGCGTGGTGCTCGGAGGGGAGGTGCTTCGGGGCAGGGAACTTAGGGGTGGGGAACTTTGGGGTGGGGCCGCCCCGTTCGCCGCGGGCGCCCCGTCCTCCGGGTGCGCTCCGTCCTCCGGGTGCGCCCGGGATACAGTTTCCTCCAGCCACTGGCCGGCTCGAGTCCCGTAGTCCTCGACGAGCAGCTTCAGTTCACGTTCCGGACTGCTCTTTGGTTTCACTCGTGCCGCCGGACAACGTTTGAGCGACAAGGCGAGAATGCCGCTCGATCTCCTCTATTATTCTAAGCCCCACTGCGAGCACGCCCCGCGCGTCGGGCCCCGCAACTCGCGGACGCCGGCGTGTTGCGACCGCGTCGAGGAAGTCCTCGGCCTGCCGAACCAGCGGCTCGGCCTTGGCGACGGTGAACGGGCGGTACTCGATATCAAACCCCGCGTCGACCCCTGAGGCATAGCCGTCTTGGCGCGCGTAGTCGATCGAGATGTATTGACGGGGCTGGAACAGGCGCAGTTTCCGGATCTTCTCCGTGGAGATGCGGCTCGCGGTGAGGTTGGCGACGCAGCCGTTTTCGAAGACGAGACGCACGCTGGCGATGTCGGCCTTGGTCGAGAGAATCGGGATGCCGGTCGCTTCGAGCCGCTGGATCGGACTGTCGACCATGCTGAGCACGATGTCGAGGTCGTGGATCATCAGGTCGAGAATCACATCGACGTCGAGGCTACGGGGAGAGAACGTGCTCATGCGGTGGATCTCGAAGAACAGCGGCAGCGTGGCTGCTTGTTGCACGGCCTCGATGATGGGGTTGAAGCGTTCGAGATGGCCGACTTGCAAGATGCGGCCGTGGGCCTCGGCGGTGTCGATGAGGGCCTGGGCGGAGTCAAGGTCGGGGGCGATCGGTTTCTCGACCAGTAGGTCGATGCCGGATTCGAGTAAAGCGACGCCGACTTCGGCATGGAGCGCGGTGGGCACGGCGACGACGGCGGCGGCAACCCGTCCGGCGAGCTGGGTGTGGTCGCCGAGGGCCTCGCAGTTGAACTCGGCGGCGACCGTCGCGGCGCGCTCGGGGTCGTGATCGGCTACGGCAACCAGATTGGCCCCAGGCACCGATGCCAGGACGCGAGCGTGTTGTCGTCCAAAGGCGCCGACGCCGACGACGGCGATGGGAATTGGGGGCATGATCGGGGGTGATGCGCCGGGCTGATGGGCCCAGACTGGGCGCTAGCCCGAAGGCATTCCATCATACCGGGTCTTTGCCGCGGGGATCGAGCGTGTTGGTCGTGGCGGGCGGTGGCGGGGCTACGCGGCTTCGGGGGCGGCTTCGGCCTTTAGTTCCATGAGTTGCTGCTCGTGCAAACTGTCGCGATAGCCCTTGAGCAGGCCCACGGCGGTGGCGATCACCAACGGGCCCAGCACCACTCCCAGAAAACCAAACGCCTGGATGCCTCCGAGGACGCCGACGAAGACGAGAAGGCCGTTAAGCTGGGAGCGGCCGGCAATCAAGATGGGCCGCAGAACGTTGTCGGCGCCGCTCACGACCAGGAACCCAAGAATCAGTAGCGCGATCCCACGCCCGGTGCTGCCGGTCATAAACAAGCCGGCGGCCGCCGGACCCCACACCAGCCAAGGCCCGACGACCGGCAAGAAGGCCAGGAAGCCGGTGATCACGCCCCAGAAGACCGGCGAGCTCAGCCCCAGCACCCAGAACAGCAAGCCTGCAAGCAATCCCTGGACGATTGCTACTGCCAAGCCGCTCGAAACCGTGACCGAGATGAGCTCGGCCACTTCCAATATCATCCGGTCGCGATGTTCTCCCCCGAGTGGCGAGATCTCCCTCAGAGCGTTCAGCACGTCCCGCCCGTCGCGAAACAGATAGAACATCGCGAACAGCATTACGACCATGTGGAAGACAAACCGTGCCACGTTGCCTGCAAAGCGAGCTGTCAGCTCGGCCAACTCGGCGCCGAACCTCTGCGAAAGGTCCCGCACGATCTGGTCGAGGTCGCCGAAAGGGATGGGTGCCTGCTGGAGGAACTGCTCGATCAGCGCCCGCGCCTTGGGTAACACTTCTACCGTCGGGACGGTCCGCACCACGGCGAAGGCCTCAGCCACGAACGCTTGCGCCAGCCAGCCAACCGGCACCACCAGAATAAATGTCACCACGCTAACGGAGATCAGCGCGCCGAGATTGGCGCTCTCGATATGACGCAGAATCGCCCGGTGCAAGGGAAAGGTGAAGATGGTCAGCACCGCCGCCCACGTCAGGGGCACCAGGAAGGATTTGAAGACGAGGAACAGGAAGTAGATGACGAGCGCCGTCAGCGACCAGGTCACGGCACGCTGAAAGATTTGGGTGTTGGTCCTCTGCGCCATCTTCGAAATGAGTATAGCTCTGGTGGGTGGTTCTTGACTGTAAGTAAGGGTGCGGCCGGGGCCCGCTGCCTAGTGGCGGGGCCTGCGCCCACCGACGCGCCTATCGAGTACTCTGTTCGTATGCGTGGGTTGTCGCTGCATCGACTTGTGGCCTGGCTGCCGGCGGGTATGGCGCTCGCCGGCATGGCGGGTGCGCAAACATCCGAGCCGGCTGAGTTCTTCGAGTTGAAGATCCGTCCGCTGTTTGCCGCCAAGTGCGTCGAGTGCCACGGGCCGAAGCAACAAATGGGCGGGCTCGACTTTACTCGCCCGGAGGGCTTGATCCGGGAGGGATCGGCCGCCGGCATGAAGCCGGTCGTCGTGCCGGGGGACCCGGCTGCTGGCGGTTTGATCAAGGCCGTCCGTTATGACGGCAAGATCAAGATGCCGCCGGCGGGCAAGCTGAGCGAGCGAGAAATTGCCGACCTCACTCGCTGGGTGGAGATGAAAGCGCCATGGCCCGAGGAGGCCCGCGGCACCAAGATCAAGACCCGGGCTCCGGGCCAACCGATCACCGACGAAGAGCGGGCCTTCTGGGCCTTCCAGCCGGTAAAGGACCAGACGCCGCCCGCGGTGAAGAACGAAGCCTGGGTGCGCACGCCCATCGACCGCTTCCTGCTCGCGCGAATCGAGGCGGAAGAGCTGGAACCCGCCCCACCAGCGGACAAGCTTACGCTGCTGCGGCGCGTGACGTACGACCTGACCGGGCTGCCTCCAACAGAGCGCGAGATTCGGGACTTCCTCGAAGATGACTCGCCCGGGGCCTACCGCAAGGTGGTCGAGCGACTGCTCGCATCCTCCCGCTACGGTGAACGCTGGGGACGGCATTGGCTCGACGTGGCGCGTTACGCCGACTCGACCGGCGTTGATGAAGACCACAAGTATCCCTATGCGTGGAAGTATCGCGACTACGTCGTCGACGCCTTCAACGACGACTTGCCCTACGACCGGTTTGTGCAAGAGCAGATCGCCGGCGACCTGCTGCCGCCCCGAGACGGCGGTGCGAAGCCCGGCGAGGTCAACACGCGCGGCATCGTCGCGACGGGCTTTCTCGCGCTTGGTCCCAAACTCATCGCCGAGCAGGACAAGAAGAAGATGTTCTACGACATCGTCGACGAGCAGATCGAGGTGACCGGCAAAGCTCTTCTCGCGCTGACGCTACAGTGCGCGCGCTGCCACGATCATAAGTTCGACCCGATCCGCACGCGCGACTACTACTCGATGGCGTCGATCTTCGCGAGCACACGGCAACTCGAGGACTGGGAGGCCCACGTTTCGAAGCTCTACTTCGCGCCTCTCGTGCCGAGCGAGGTCGCGGACCGCTATTACGCACACCAGAAGAAGATCTCGCTCAAGCAGCAAGAGATCGCGAATGTCGTCGACGAACAGACCGCTCGTCACGTGATGAGCCTGCTGCCGCAATTGCCCGAGCACCTTGTCGCCGCACGGGACGTTGAGACAACGGCTGCCAGGCATCCGGAGGCCGCGGCCGATACCGCCACCGCCGAAACAAAGGAAGTGCTTCAGGCGAGCGGGTCGGTCGCGACCGTCGCCGCGAAGCGCGGCCTCGATGCCGACCTGCTCGGCAAATGGGTGGAGTACCTGCTCACGCCCTCTAAGGAAGTTCGGCCACACCTCGACCGCTGGCGCGAGGCCGACGCGGCCTCCCTCGAAGCCGTCGCCCGCGACTATCAAGCGGAGTTCGAGAAGACCGCCACCAAGCGATACGACGACTTGGCCGAATGGCGGGACCAGTTTACCGAGGCCGTCGCTAAGGGGGAGGACCCGCCCGAGAAGCCAATTTTCTTCGCCGGCGAGAACCGCTTCTTCACCGAAACGACCGGCGGCAAGGGACCGCTGGGCGTCACCAAGGAAGCTCGTGCGCGCGTCTTTTCGAAAGATGCCCTCGACAAGTTGGCGCGGTTCGAGGCCGAGTTGGAAGGGCTGACGGCGGCCCTGCCTCCGAAGCCGCCCATGGCCAACGCAGTGGCCGAAGACAAGCCCGTGGAGCAACACGTCTTTATCAGCGGCAATGTGCGACGTTTGGGCGAGGCGGCGCCGAAGTCGTTCCCGGTCATCTTGACGGGCAAGAACGAGCCGGCCATCACCGAGGGTAGCGGCCGCCGGGAGTTGGCCCGCTGGCTCGCGAGCGCCGAGAACCCTCTCACGGCGCGCGTGATGGTCAACCGCATCTGGCAATGGCATTTCGGCGAGGGCCTGGTCCGCACGCCGAACAACTTCGGCAAGCTGGGCGAGCGGACCACCCATCCCGAGCTACTCGACTACCTGGCCGCGGAGTTCGTCCGCGGGGGCTGGTCGGTGAAAGCGATGCATCGGCTGATTGTGTTGTCGAACGCCTATCAAATGACTACCGAAGTCGATGCCGGCGGCTACGAATCGGATCCGGAGAACCGGCACTGGTCGCGCTTCAACCGGCGGCGCATGGAGGCCGAAGAGATTCGCGACTCGCTGCTGGCGATCGAAGGCACAATCGACTTCGGCATGGGGGGAACGATCCAAACCGGCATTGGACAGGGCATGACGACAACGAACCAGCTTCCGCCCTTCGACGTGTCGAAGAGCTACCGGCGGACGATCTACTTGCCACTGCGGCGCGCGAACATCGCCAAGTTGCTCACGCTGTTCGATTTTGGCGACGCAACGACGAGCACCGGGGCGCGGGCGAGCACGAATGTCGCGCCGCAGGCCCTCTTCATGATGAACAGCGAGTTCGTCTCGCGCGTCGCGCAGGGTTTGGCCCGCGGTGTATTGGCCGAGCGCCGCATGCCGGATGAGAAGCGAATCCGCAGTGCCTGGTTGACAGCGCTGGCCAAACGGCCGACGGAGGCCGAGATCGCCGAAGGCCTGGAATACATTGCCGAGTTCGGCAAGAGTGCGGCCGACAAGGACCTTGCCGAGATTGAAGGCTCGCGTCAGGAGGAGAAGCATCTCTCCCCCGACCAGCCGGCCTATTACTATGGTGAGGCGACGCTGGCCGCCTGGCAGAGCTACTGCAAGATCTTGCTGGCGTCGAACGATTTCATCTACATCCAATGAGAGCGCTCACCGAACTGCTCGCTCGTCCGCCCGTCCGTCAAGCCTTCTCGCGCCGTGCTTTGCTGCGGCAGACGGCGTGCGGCTTCGGGCTGCTGGGCCTGCGGGCGCTGCTGGCCGCCGAAGAGGCGCGGGATCCGCTCGCTCCGAAAACGACGCACTTCCCCGCCCGGGCGCAGCGAGTCATTTTTCTCTTCATGCATGGCGGGCCGTCGCATCTCGATACGTTCG
Organism: Bryobacterales bacterium; assembly: GCA_047516085.1. Classification (GTDB taxonomy): domain Bacteria; phylum Acidobacteriota; class Terriglobia; order Bryobacterales; family UBA6623; genus JAKZVK01. The sequence goes on along the minus strand of JAKZVK010000374.1, from coordinate 214 downwards.
ACCCCAAGCCGGCGCTGGCTCGGCATCACGGCGAGCCGCTGCCGTTCAAGCGCCCGTTGACGTTCGCGGAGGAGCAAGTGGGCGGGCTGTTGAAGTCGCCGTTCGAATTCAAGAAGCGCGGGCAGAGCGGCATCGAGATCAGCGAGTTATTTCCGAATCTGGCGAAACACGCCGACGAGATGTGCTTCGTCCGCTCGATGGTGGGCGACAGCGT
>JAKZVK010000373.1:0-4823 GCA_047516085.1 Bryobacterales bacterium | reverse complement strand
CCGGTCGAAGGTGCTGTGGCGGAGATCTTCAGCCCGACACGCAGCCTCGACACGTTCGCAGTCGGGCAGAAGTTCTACCTCAACCACGACGACGCGTACGACTACCTGGTGCTGTTCAACAGTGTGGGGTTGCGGGTGGGGACAAGCGCTTTCGCTTTCCAGTTGAATGTGCGAAACGAGGTCACCGGCATCGGCGAGCTGCTGACGGGAACGGAGACGGTGGATTTCGGCGAGCAGTTCGGCTCACCGCGCCGGTTGCAGAGCTTCATGAACATGGGGCCGCTGAACAACTATCCGGGCACAACGACCGCGATCATTCCGACGCTCGGCGAGAACACGACGCTATCGGTGATGACTCACGAAGCGGGACACCGGTTTCTGGCGTACGTCGAATTCCTCCACCCCGCCAGCGGGCTGCCTTCCTCATCGCTACTCGGCCGGCAACAGGCTCACTGGAGCTTCTTCTTGAATACCGATGCATCGGTGGTCGAAGGTAACCGCATTGACGACCGCGGCGCACTGTCCCCTCGCTTCGAAACGGTAGGCACGGTCGAGGGCTACAGCGAGCTGGATCTTTATCTGATGGGCTTGCGCACGCCGGACGAAGTGACCCCGACGTTCCTCGTCGAGAACCCCCGCAACTTCGTGGGCGGCGCACGTTCGGCGGCCAGCAACCCGAGCACCGGCATCGGCTTCGACGGCGACCGTACCGAAGTCAGCGTCGACATGGTGATCGGCGCGGAAGGCCGGCGGGTTCCCGACTCGACCGTCTCGCAGCGGCGTTTCAATTTTGCATTCATCTTGCTGGTTGCCGCGGGCGCCGCACCCTCCGCGGCCGACCTTGCGAAGCTCGACCGCATCCGAACCGAATGGGAGCCCTTCTTCGAAGCCGCTATGGAAGATCGGGCGGCGGCCGAGACGACCCTGCGACACATGCTGCACCTTTCGACTTGGCCCGCCTCGGGCGTGCTGCTCGGAGGAACTGGGAGCGCAACTCTTGACGTCGCGGCGGCTCCGCCGGCGGACCTCGACATCATGCTGTCCACCGACAACGGCGGCGTGACGGTACCCGCGGTGGTCACGATTTCGCGCGGCGCGACCTCGGTGTCGTTTCCGGTGGAGGGCGCCGCGGCGGGCATTACCCTGCTAACGGCTCGGGCGGTCGACCCCGGCTTCGATACCGCGCGGGCGCGCGTCGAGGTGCGCGACGATCCCGGCACGTTGCGACTCGACGTGGTCTCGGGCGCGGACCAAATCGGCGGACTGGGCGGCGACTTGGCGGAGCCGGTGGTGCTGCGGGTTGTCGATGACAACCGGCTTCCTTACGCCGGCGTGGCCGTTCGATTGGAAACCGGCCGGGACGGCGTGGCGACCCCGGCCTTAGCGGTGACGGACGAACGCGGGGAGGTAAGCATCGCCTGGCGGCTGGCAACAGAGGGCGAAAACAACAGCCTGACGGCCCGTCTCGATGCCGCGCCGTTGGTCCGCCTAGTCGTGCTCGCGCGAGCCGTCGGGCCGCAGCCGGTGTTTGCGGCCGATGCGGTGGTGAACGCCGCGGGTTTCAATCTTGGGCCCTCGGCGGTCAACGTGGCAATTTCGCCCGGCGGACTCGTCTCGATCTTCGGCGTAGGCCTCGCGATCGAGGAGGCGGGAGCGGCGTCCTTCCCGCTGCCCACGGTGCTTGGGTCGACCGCGGTCAGGGTCAACGGCGTGCCGGCGCCATTGCTGTTTGTCTCGTCCGGCCAGATCAATCTACAGATCCTCTTCGGCGTGCTGGGGGACACCATCGAGATCGTGGTTTCGAACCCGGCCGGGACGAGCGACGCAATCATCGTGCCGGTCGGGGCCGTGCAGCCGGGCATCTTCTTTGATCCCGCGACGGGCTTGGGCGCCATTGTCAACAACGATGACGGCACGGTGGTCTGGGAACGCCCGGCGCGCGCCGGCGGCATCGTCGTGATCTTCTGCACCGGCCTCGGCGCGGTGGAGCCGGCGGGACAGACGGGCCTGCCCGCCCCCACCGATCCGCCGGCCGAGACGCTACTGCCGGTGGAAGTGATGGTAGGCGGCCGAGCGGGGACGGTGCTCTTCAGCGGCCTGGCGCCCTTCTTCGCGGGGCTCTATCAGGTCAACGTGATTCTGCCCGGCGACTTGCCCCCCGGCAGGTACGTCCTCGTCATCACCGTCGGCGGCCTCACCAGCAATGAGGTGTTCATCGATGTTGAGTGAGCGCCGGCTAGGATAAACGCAGCTACGATGAACCCATGGCTTTCTTCCGGCCGCAACTGCTCGCCGTAGGCGCCCAGGCCCCCGACTTCACGCTGGCCGATGAGGAGGGCAACGGAGCGAAGCTGGCGGATCTTCGTGGGATCGCTGATTCCATTGCGGGCGTCACGCGGAGAGTCTGGTGGACCCGGACGAAGTTGTACCACGCGTAGTGCAGAGCGCCCACCAACTTCCGCCAAGGTGGATCGGGCTCGTCGGCGGGGAACCTCATGCATCGTCTCCACGCTAAGACCCGCTACGCGTCTCGGTGAGCCGAAAACGTCACCGCATATAATGTCCAGATGGCTTGCCCGGTTTGCGAGAAGCGCAAAGCAAAGCGGTTCTGTCCCGCCAAGGCCGCCGGCATTTGCGCCCGCTGTTGCGGCCAGAACCGCGAGGTGACGATCGACTGCCCGTTCGAATGTCCGTACCTGCAGGAGAGCCGCGAGAACGACCACAAACACCAGGGTGGCCTCGATCCCAAGGACTTCCCCTACAAGGAAATCCGCATCGAAGAAGGCTTCGTGCGTGATCATGCCGGTTTACTCACGACCTGCGGCCGGGAGTTACTGATCGGGGCCCAAGCCACTGCCGGCACGGTCGACGAAGACGCGCGCCAAGCGCTCGACTCCCTGGTTCGCAGCTATAAGACGCGTGAAAGCGGGCTCTACTACGACTCGAAACCCGACTCACCCTATGGCCGGCGTGTTTTCGACCATGCTGAAAGCGCCGTCGCGGGCTTTCGTGAAGAGGAAATCCGCTCGGCGGGCTTCGCGCGCACCCGCGACGCAGACGTCATGAAAGTCTGGGTTTTTCTCTACCGCATGGCTCTTGACCGCGACAACGGGCGCTCGCGGGGCAAGGCGTTCCTCGACTTCCTGCGGCTTCATTTCCAGCCGCAGGCCGAGGAAAAGCCGTCGTTGATCATCCCGGGCGCCTAGCGTCGCGTTGCTGGGCAACCCAAAAGGTGGATGGTAGACTAAGCGCAAATGGCTGCGAACGGGTCCACGGGCTTGATCATCTTTGCCCACGGGTCGAGCGTCGCCGACGCCAACGAAGCGGTTCAGCGCACCGCGGAAAAGGCGGCCGAGCGTTGCGGCGTTGCCATGTGGGAGGCCGCTTTCCTCGAACTGGCCGAGCCGGACCTCGAGACCGCCGTCCGAACCCTCAAGACACGTGGGGCCGAGAGGATCATCGTAGCCCCTTACTTCCTGACGATGGGCATGCATGTGAAGAAAGACTTACCGCGTATCTTGGCCGGTATTCGCAAGCGGGTGCCGGGCGTGGAGGTTGTGGAGACGCCGCCGCTCGACGGCCACCCGGCTTTGGTCGATATTTTGGTCGACCGCACGCGAGAGTTCATCCCGTCATGAGCGAGCAATCGACGCGGCGCGTGCGATTGGTCGAATCTATCGCGCTGGCTCCGGACACGAAACACTTCGTTTTCGACGCGCTGGACGGCCCGATGTTCGATTTCGAACCGGGCCAGTACGTCTGCTTGCTCAAGTCGTTTAACGGCGAGACGGCCCGCGGCTACTATTCGATCGCCTCGGCGCCACAAGGCAACGGCCGCTTCGAGTTGTGTATCCGGCCGGTGCCGGACGAGAGCTCATTTGGGTCGTACCTAGCTGAGATGCAGCCGGGAGACGAACTCGCATGCATCGGCCCCGGCGGCACATTCCGTCTCGCCGAGCCGGTTCGCGATTCGCTGTGCCTCGCCGCCGGCACGGGCATCACGCCGCTGCGTGCGATGCTGCGGCACCTGTTTGCGGGCGATGTGGATCGCAGTGGCGGCCATTCGATCACGTTACTCTTCGGCGCGCGCGACGAGGACAGGCTTTACTTCCGGGAGGAATTCGAGGATCTGGAACGCCGCCGGCCGAGTTTTCGCTTTCTGCCGACGCTGAGCAGGGCCGGCAACGGCTGGCGCGGCCGGCGGGGCCACGTTCAAGCCCACCTGGACGAAACACTCGAAGGACGGGCCAAGGACATCGACGTGTATCTGTGTGGCCCGAGGGCGATGGTCGCCGACGTCCGAGGTGCACTCGCACAGCGCGGGTTTGACGAGCAGGCTGTGCTTCACGAAAAATGGTAGTACCGTCCTGAACAAGCTAGGATCGATTCGTCGGCGGGACAAGCCTTGTGTTGGAGAAGATCATGAATTCTTATCGAACGAACAGAGCGACAGCGATCGGGTTCGTATCGCTGTTGCTGGCGGGCCTATGGTTGCTTGCGATGCCGGCGTCCCGCGCCCATGCGCAAACGCCCGCGGAGCTAGCGGATGTCCGGAAGCTCATCGGGGAAGCAAACGAGACGTTCGTACAGCTCATCGAAGACATCACTGACGCGCAATGGACTTTCAAGAGCGGGAAGTTTCGCCGTACGATCGGCGAGGAGGCTGAGCACATCGCACTGGCGGAGAACGACCTGCAGGGGGTCGTGGCTAACGCGCTGCAAGCCGACAAGGATCTCGCCAAGGCCAAGACTCTCGCCGGCAAGGAGAAGATGGTTCGCACCCAGATGCTGAGCCCCCAAAAACGCGCTGAATTCTTCAAGCC
>JAKZVK010000372.1:0-2581 GCA_047516085.1 Bryobacterales bacterium | reverse complement strand
GCTTTCTCTCCGCACTTTCCTTCATCCGAGCCGCGAAACGGTTCGGCCGTGCTTTGCGGTAATCGAAGTCGTACTCTTCCCGCATGTCGTCCGGCGTCGATGGCCGACGCTTGCGCTTGGATGCTTTGTTCGTGGTCTCGGCTTTCCCACGGTTACGTTTCATGGCGTTCTCCGAACGACGGGCCTCATCGCCCGGACCACGGCTCGGACGGCCTCAGGGTACCACCCACGGAGGAACAAGAGAAGCCCGGAAGCGGCCCATGCCACGCCAGCACAGTTCGGCGCAGCACGGCCAAGCCGCCGCTCAGAGCCGCGGGCGTTAGCCTGCGTTGATGAACCCCTAAACGACACAGCGGCCTCTTTGCGCACCCAAGCCTCGAGGACTGCCTTCCGCCACGGCAGGGCGTTTGAGCCGTGGGGTTCCTGACACCTCTTGGGCAAGTACACCCTCCCACAAACCCGCCCGATCAGATATCCTCTTTCTGGGGGGGGGGGCAGATGGCCGGACACGCCAAGGACACAACGGCAACCGTCATCCCGGGGATGCGCTACCGGGACGCGCCCGCCGCGATCGAGTGGCTGTGCCTCGCCTTCGGTTTCGAGAAGGGCCTGGTGGTCCCCGGCCCGAACGGTACCATCGCTCATGCGCAACTGAAGTTCGGCAACGGCATGGTCATGCTCGGCTCGGCGCTCGATGATCAGTTCGGACTACTGGTAAGGCCGCCGGCCGAGTCAGGCGGCACCGTAACCCAGAGCGCGTACGTCGTCGTCAACGATGCCGACGCGCACTACGCCACGGCCGTTGCCGCCGGCGCGAAGATTGTCATCGACATCCACGACGAGGACTACGGCGGGCGCGGCTATGCGGCCCGCGACCCAGAGGGCCATCTGTGGTACTTCGGGACCTACGACCCATGGGCAGGATAGCCATCTTGAGTCAGCAGCACTCAGCGCCCGAATTACCGCCAGGACCTCCCGCGACGCGACTCCTCTGCTTGCGTATCGCGGCAGGCTTCGTTTTGCTGGTCGCGGCACTCCACGCCCAGCAGCCAACCGCCGATCAGATCGTCTCGCTGCCCGCGCCGGTCAAGAAGATCATCGCGTTCTCCACCGACATCCAACCGATCCTCGAAAAGAACTGCCTCGGCTGCCACGGCCCGGGCGCCCAGCAAAGCGGCTTGCGCCTCGACAACCGGGCCGACGCACTCAAGGGCGGGTACTCGGGCGCTGTCATCAAGCCGGGCGACAGCGCGGGGAGCCGGCTGATTCACCTGGTCGCGGGGTTCGAGCCGCAGCGGCAGATGCCGATGGGCGGCGACAAGCTCAGCAGGCTCGACATCAGCTTCCTCCGCGCCTGGATCGATCAAGGCACGGCATGGGATGCTACGCCCAGCGAAGCCGCAGCTCAGCCCACCCCCAATGAACCAACCAAACACTGGTCCTTCGTTCCACCGAAACAACCGGCGATCCCCGCCGTGCGCAACCAAAACTGGGTGCGCAACCCGATCGACGCCTTCGTCCTGGCCCGCCTGGAAACAGAGAACATCAAGCCATCGCCCGAAGCCGCCCGCGCCACGCTCCTGCGGCGGCTGAGCCTCGACCTCACCGGCCTCCCCCCAACGCCCCGCCAACTGGACGCGTTCCTCGCCGACACCCGCCAGCGCGCCTACAAGCAACTCGTCGACGATCTGCTCGACTCCAAACACTACGGCGAGAAGTGGGCGCGGCCGTGGCTCGACTTGGCGCGTTACGCCGACAGCGACGGCTATGAGACCGACCAACTCCGCCCTTGGGCGTGGCGCTGGCGGCACTGGGTCATCGAGGCGCTCAATCGCGACATGCCGTTCGACGAGTTCACGATCGAACAGCTCGCCGGCGACCTGCTACCTAGCGCGAAGGTCGAGCAGCAGGTTGCCACCGGCTACCACCGCAACACGGTCAGCAACCGCGAAGGCGGCGCCGACCTCGAAGAGTTCCGGGTCGACCAGATCGTCGATCGCGCCGCGAACACCGGCCTCGTCTGGCTAGGCCTTACCGTGGGATGCGCGCGCTGCCACGACCACAAGTACGACCCCGTTAGCCAGAAGGAGTTCTACCAGCTTTACGCCTTCTTCAACACAGCCGACGAAGTCAACATCGACGCACCCTTGGCGGGCGACATCGGTCCGTACCTGGCGGCGCGGCGCGAGTACGAGGCCAAGCGCGACGAACTGCTGGCGCCCGTGCGCGACGAACTGGCCCCACTGCAAGCCGAGTGGGAGCGCAAGCTCCTCGCAGCCGACGCCGACCCCGGCAAGATCCACGTCTGGGACCGCGCTTGGGAAGTGCTGGGCCTGATCTGGGGCGGCAACTGGGGCGAGGGACAGCTCGAAGGCCAGCGCATCGTCAAGATCCCTGGGGACAAGCGCACCAAGGACCAAGCCGACCGTCTGTTCGACTACTTCCTGCGGCGCGGCAGCAAGATCAACCCCGAGCGGTTCGAAGAACTGAAGATCAAAGAACTGAGCGAGAAGGTCGAGGCGCTCAAGGAAGAGTATCCCAAGCTAACCCGCGCGCAGATTCTCGTCGAGAGCCCCGAGCC
>JAKZVK010000371.1:0-4996 GCA_047516085.1 Bryobacterales bacterium | reverse complement strand
CCAGAGTGCGCAGGCACCGGCAACTAGCGAAGCCAGTCCCAATAGGCTCAGCACGGCTATGGCCGCCCGAGCAAGGCTGCGCATTAAACCCGAGGCAGCTTCACGACGCATTTTGACACCTCAAGCGGCCGAAACCTGCTCGAGCCCTTTCCGATGGTAGCGGGTCGATCCCAATTAGGCTGCCCTCATCAGCTCCACGAAATCATCAAAGAGATACTGCGAATCATGGGGCCCCGGTGCCGCCTCCGGATGGTACTGCACGCAGAAGAGCGGGTCCTTGCGGCTGCGAAAGCCTTCCAGCGTTTGGTCGTTGAGGTTCACGTGCGTCAACTCGAGGCTCGCGGCTTCGAGGGAGTCGGGGTCCACGGCGAAACCGTGATTCTGCGACGTGATCTCGACCTTGCCCGTGCGCTCGTTACGTACCGGATGGTTGACGCCGTGATGTCCGAACTTGAGCTTGAACGTTTTCCCTCCCACAGCCAAGCCCAGTACCTGATGGCCCAGGCAGATACCGAAGATGGGCACGCGGCCGACGAGTTTGCGCACGCTGTCGATGGGCCCCTTGAGCGGGTCGGGGTCACCCGGGCCGTTCGAAAGAAACACCCCGTCGGGCTTGAGCGCCAGCACATCCTCGGCGGAGGTCAGCGAGGGGACGACCGTCACGCGGCAGCCCCGGTGCACCAGCCGGCGCAAGATGTTGTGCTTGATGCCGAAGTCGTAGGCCACCACGTGCAACGAGGGTTCGTCGGCCGGCGGGACCAACTCGGACGGCGAGCAGGCGTCGACGCCACGAGTCCATTCGTAGCGTTGCTTGGTCGATACCGAGCTGGCGAGGTCAAGCCCGTCCATCTTGGGGATGGAGCGAGCCTTCTCGGCGAGCTTCTCGGGATCGGTCTCAAGCGAAGAGATCACGCCTCGCATGGCCCCTTGCGTCCTCAAGTGCCGAACGAGAGCACGGGTGTCGATCTCAGAAATGATTGGGATCTTCTGCTGCGCCAGGAAGTCGGCGGCGTGCCCGGACGAGCGCCAGTTGCTCGCGATCTCTGAAAACTCGCGCGTGACCAATCCCTCGATGTAGGGCCGCGCCGACTCGCTGTCTTCGGCGTTGGTGCCGTAGTTGCCGATCTGTGGGTTGGTTAGGATGACGATCTGCCCGCTATAGGAGGGGTCGGTAAAGATCTCCTGGTAGCCGGTGATGCCGGTGTTGAAGACGACCTCGCCGTAGCACTCGCCCTTGGCCCCAACGCTGACACCGCGAAAGAAACGCCCGTCCTCGAGCGCGAGAACGGCTTCGGTCATCAATGCAACACTCCAAAACGGTCAAGCGGCCAATAGGCGAAGACCGCCTTGCCGAGGATATGTCCTTGCGGCACCGGCCCCCACGTGCGGCTGTCGTTTGACGTGTTGCGATGATCGCCGAGCACGTAATAATGATCGGCGGGAATCGTCACGGGAGGATAGGTGGAGCGATCCTGGTAGTTCGTCTGGACGTAGGGCTCAAGCGTGCGCCGTCCGTTGATCATCAATCCGCCGTCGACGATCTCGATCTCATCGCCCGGCAGGCCGACAACGCGCTTGATGTACGACTTGCTGGGATCCAGAGGGAAGCGGAACACGACGATGTCGCCGCGGCTGATCTCCTCGAAACTGTAGATGAACTTGTTCACAAAGATGCGTTGCTGATCGTGTAGCCACGGCATCATGCTGGTGCCCTCTACCTTGACCGGCTGGTAGAGGAACACGATGACAATGGCCGCGATCGCGACCGAGATGACGATATCGCGGACCCAGACCTGGATGTCGAACCAGAACGAGGGACGGCTTGGCGTTTCAGGCGCGCCGTCCACGGGCGCGGGTCGATCTTCAGCCGACGCGGCGGCCGGCGAGGCTGCCTCGTCTCTGCTCTCGGGGGACTCCATTGTCTCGGGTTCGGTGGCGGGCCTTCTGTAATTCTATTATGCCGCTTCCGGGCGAACAAGCTGTGGCTGGAAGGGCTGGAAGGACTCCGGCCCGCCGCAACGGCGCCCCCGAAGAAACAACAAAGGCACGGACGTAAATCCGCGGGCGCGCGGGCTCAGCCCGCACCACCACTGCGGGAGAAACTTCTTCGGGACGCCACGACGGGTTCGACACCTCAGGCGAGACAGGGCTTCCGCGCACCTACGGACGAATACCCTCGGCGTTGAGGCGAATACGATACAAGCCGGTCCGGGCGGTCATATAGAGCACCTTACCGTCTTCACCCCAGCCTACGTTCGCCGGCACTTCATCCGCTTGGATCGTGCCGAGGTGCTTACCCTCGGGGCTGAAGATCCAAACTCCGCCGGGGCCCGTGAGATACAGGTTCCCCTGCTTGTCGACCTTGAGGCCGTCGGGGAGTCCCTCGGCCGTCTCCTCGGTGGCGTCGTGGAAGACTCGCCCTTCGTCGAGCGTCCCGTCGTCGTTGACGCCATAGGCCATCCAAACCTTGCGCGCGGCATCGGAGTTGGCGACGTAGAGGGTCTTCTCGTCGGGCGAGAAGGCGAGCCCGTTGGGGCGCGTCTGCTTGTCGTTGAGCAACTCGACTTTGCCGTCGGCGCTGAGGCGGTAGATACCGTTGAACGCCAGTTCCTTGGCCGGATCGTCGTCTTGCTTTGGCAGGCCGTAGGGCGGGTCGGTGAAGTAAGCCCAACCGTCGGACTTGTAGACGATGTCGTTGGGGCTGTTGAGGCGCTTGCCGTTGTACTTGTCGGCGATGACGGTTTCCGAGCCGTCCTTCTCGATGCGTACGATCCGCCGGTTGGCGTGCTCGCAGATCACGATACGGCCTTCGGGATCGAGCGTGATGCCGTTGGGGCCCACATACTCACCCTCCTCGTAGTCGCCCGGGTAGACCGGCTTGCGGAAGTCACTCACCTGGCCGGACGCGGGGTCCCATTTGTAGTTCGCGTTACCGCGCACATCGCTGAAGAGCAAGTACGGGCCGCCCTCTTCGACCCACAACGGGCCTTCGGTGAACATGAGGTTGCCGGCAAGCTTCTCGATTTCATAGTCAGCGGGGACGATCGCATCGAGCGCCGGATCGTTCTTCACGACCGTGCCGGCGCCTGTGGGCGCAGCCTTCTCGACGTCCCCGGCCGGTTCGGTCGGGTCACAGGCCGACAGGCTCAGCACCAGGAACGCAATAACAAAGAAGTGGGGTCTACTCATGAGAACCTCCGTGGAAGAGGCCCATGCTAGCACGTTGGCGGAATGACTCGCCGTTCCCGAGAGGGTCACACCCGGCCCACCGTAGCCGCGCCACCGGACCGCAACAGAGCCGCGGATGTAAATCCGCGGGCGCGCGGGCTCAGCCCGCGCCGCGGACGGAAGTCCGCGGTTGCCCCTTGGCGCAACCTGATGCTTTCAAGAACAAGTCCGAACCCCACCGGTCCCTTCATTCAGCCGCTACGACACAAGCACCCGGTGGCTTTCAGACGCACTGAGGCCTGGGCCAATCCTTGGCGGCCGTTTTGAAGGGTCACCGCGCTGCGCGATAGGAGGCCTGCCGTTTTAGCGTGAGCGCGCGCTCGAAGATCCTCGCCGCCATGTGGCGTTTGGACATGGGTGGCAGTTCGGTAGCGCCGCCTGCGGCATCGATGAGCCAACCTTGGTTCTGGTCGGAGTCAAAGCCGGTTCCGCCGGCGGCGTCTCCCACCGGATTGGCGACGATGAGGTCGCAATTCTTGACGGCAAGTTTCTTGCGGGCGTTCTCGGCGACGTTCTCCGTCTCGGCGGCGAAACCGATGACGAGGCGTTCGCCCTTCAGGCGCCCGACTTCGGCGAGGATGTCGGGGGTCGGCTCGAGTTCAAGGGACAGTGGGCCGGGTTGCTTCTTGATCTTCTCGCCGGCCATGCGGCTCGGGCGATAGTCGGCTACCGCGGCCGCGGCGATAACAAGCGTCGCGTCCTTAAGCCGCTCAAGCACCGCTTGGTACATCTGCTGTGCCGTTGTGACAAGGACGAACTCGCAGCCGTCGGGCGGTAGCAGTTCGACCGGACCGCTCACGAGGAGGACGCGCGCCCCGCGAGCAAGGGCCTCCTCGGCCAGCGCATAGCCCATGCGGCCGCTGGAGTGGTTCGAAAGAAAGCGTACCGGATCGATCGGCTCTTTCGTCGGACCGGCGGTTATCAAGACCGTTTCGCCCTCGAGGTCAAGGGCTTTCGGCGTAGCGGAGGCAAGGGTCTCCTCTACGGCCGCCACGATGGACGAGAGTTCAGCCAACCGTCCCGGGCCAACCATGCCGCAGGCCAGCGCGCCCGCGTCGGGCTCGACGACCCGCACGCCGCGAGAGCGCAGCACGTCCATATTGCTCTGCGTGGCGGCGTGGTTCCACATGTTGACGTTCATCGCGGGCGCGACAACCACGGGGCCGGCATAGGCCAACTGCATGGTCGTGAGAAAGTCGTCGGCGATGCCGTGAGCGAACTTGGCCAGCACATCGGCCGTCGCCGGGGCCACCAGCAAAACGTCCGCTTCCTGTGCCACGGCAATATGCTCGATGGAGCTTTGGAAGGTCGAGTCGTCGTCAGCCTCGGAGAACAACTCGGTGATCACCTTGCGGCCCGTGAGAGCGGCGAAAGTGAGAGGCTGTACGAACTTCCGGGCGCCGGCCGTCATCACAACCTGCACGGCCACGCCGCGCTCGGTGAGTAACCGGACCAACTCCGCCGCCTTGTAGGCGGCGATACCGCCGGCGACGCCCAGAACGACCGTCTTCGCTTTCGCGGCTTCGTTCGGCATGCGGTCTACCTGATGTCGCGCTGGATCAAACCGAGCCGTGACCGTCAGGGAGCGGTCCGGCACGAACTCGCCGGTACTCAAAGGCCTCTAGATTAGGCTCGACTACTCCTCGACTTCAGCTTCATCCAGACCCAGAAGCGGCTCATCGGGCGGATCTTGCGGGTCGAGGTCGACCTCCACCGCACCCGAACGAATCTCCTCCATCGCGATCTTGGTCGGCTTGCGCGAAGTGGT
>JAKZVK010000370.1:0-3893 GCA_047516085.1 Bryobacterales bacterium | reverse complement strand
GGGACAGTTGTGGGACACGACGATGAACCCCGAGAGCCGTTCGCTTCTGCAAGTGCGCATCGACGATGCAGTCGCGACCGAGGAAATCTTCTCCACGCTGATGGGCGAAAGCGTCGAGGCCCGCCGCCGTTTCATCAGCGAGAACGCCCTCGACGTCAAAAACCTCGATATCTAGCTTCCGTAGCTGCCCTCTGGTGGCGGGGGCTCTATCGTGCGCTTCGACCGTCAGGTGGTGAGAAAACCAGGCTAATTCCTACTTCTTCCCACCAGTCCGCTCGACCAACTCATCCACCGTCTCGGCGATCGTCTCTTCCACGCCGGCGCGGAACGGTCCCGGCAGCGACGTGAACAACATCGCGTCCCCGCCTTCATAGCCGCCTTCTTTCAGAACCCGCAGGCTCGGCACGTAACCAAAGACGTCGTTGTTGTACGACGACACCCAGGTATCGTGCCAGCCGTAAGTGCCCTTGAAGCGTAGCGAGTAATCGACCACGACCTCTCCGGCCAGTGCGATGAAGGTGAGCCCGTCGCCGAACTGCCAAACCTGAACTGGGTAGGGGTAGCTCTCCATCAGCTTGCCGTCTTCCTCGAGCATCGCCAACATGCGCTTGGCATGGTCCCGCTTGCGCCGATTGTCATCGTTGAGGCGCGTGTCGAGTTCCGCCTTCGACGGCACCTTGAACGCAAGAGGGACCTGCTTGTAGCCGGTCCGCAGCGGCCCGCTCAGAGCTTTCATCTTGCGCTTGAGAACCTGGTCGATCGCGATGGCCAACGTGTCACCATAGCGCTTCGCCAACTCGACTGAGCGCCGCGGCAATGGATTCTGGTCGGCGCTGCAACCGTTAACGAACATCGCCACGACGCCCGGGTTACGGTCCTCCACCGCCGACTGCGCATAGCCCGGCCAGTCGCCATTGATCTCGTAGTCACCCAGCACCGTGGCATGGCAGGCGTACCCGAACGCTACCGCCAGCAACGCACCATCCGCCTTGCGAACAGCCAGCACCGGCACGTCGTGGTCGGTGGGGCTGGGGTAGTCACGCCTCCGCACACGCCTGCGGTTCACCGCGAACCCGGCCAGGCCTTGCTCGTACGACAGCGTCGCCGGTTGCCGATTCGCCATGGCCTCGCCGATGACGCCAACCACTTGGTCGATGAGCCATTTCTGGTAGCGGTTGATGACCTCGATCTGCTCCGGCTCGAGCGGATACGAGGGGCGTTTCCGTACCCGCGTGATCGGGCCACTATGCGTGTGGGACGCATTCAGCACCAGCTTGTCACGCGCCAACCCGTGCTCCTTGGCGGCCCGCGCCGCGATCTTCTCGGCCACCTCCCTGCGAAAGCCGCCCAGGTCCGCGGTCACCATCACTGACACCGTCCCCATCTGGTCCTCCAGCGCCAAAGCCTTGGCGTGGATCGGGTGCCGCACGCCTTCGGAGGGCTTCTTGCGCGCGGCATACCCAGCCATCCAAATCGACTCGGAGGGCGTGATATCGGCACCAGCGACGCCGGCTTTCCAAGTCCCTTCAGCCGCTGCCGGACCGGCCGACGCGAAGCCGACGAGCAGAAGCAGCACCAGTGCGCCGACCATCTCCCTCCGTACTCGGCTCGAAACGTAGCGGTGGATCGTATGCATCAAAGCTCTCCTTGCGGCTGCCTAGTGGCGCGGGCCTCCTGGCCTGCAGCGTCGACCTCCGGGTCGACGTAACCCCACGCCCGGCCCTCCAGCCGCAGAGGGTGGCGTCAAAGTCCTAGCGTCCTGCCGTACCGGGGCCCGGCATGTCCGGCTCAGAGTGTATCGCAACCCGTGCGCGCTCAGCCGGCCGCGAGCAACAATGTAGTGGCGGGCCGGAAACCCGCACAGCTACGCTACGCTACCGCGCGCTCAACCACGGGACTTCCCATGCGACTTCGTCTCTGCCTTACAGTGGTGCTGATGGCCGGTGCCACCTCAGCCCAGCAGCCGCGGATCGCAGTCGGCGGGATGCTCCACGAGTCCAACACCTACAGCAAGTTGAAAACCGGCCTGGCGGAGTTTGACAAGCGTGGCCTCTTCCGCGGCGACGAGATCATCAGTGAGTTCGAGCACGCCAACAACGAGATTACCGGCTACATTCAAGGCGCGAAAGAATACGGCTTCGCGCTGTACCCCACGATCGTCGGCTGGGCCGTCCCCTCCGGTCCCGTCACCGATGAAGCCTTTGACACGATCACCGGCGAGTTGATCCAACGTTTGAAGGCAGCCCCGAAACTCGACGGCTTGTTGCTGGCTCTTCACGGCGCGATGGTCACCGAGTCACACTCGGCCGCCGACGCCGAGGTCGTCCGCCGGGTGCGGGACGCCATGGGTCCGGCCTTCCCGATTGTCGTGACGCACGACTTCCACGCGAATGTCGGCGAGGAGATCGTCGAACTCTCGACCGCACTGCTCACCTACAAAGAGAACCCCCACATTGACCAGCGCGATCGAGGCCTTCGCGCAGCTCGCATCGCGGCCGACATCGCCCGGGACAAGGTGCGTCCGACCCAGGCGATCGTCAAACCGCTGCTCTACCTCACCAAGATCCATCAGTACACCAAGCGCGAACCGCTGCTGGCGATCGTCGAGGAGACCCGGCGGCTGGAGAAGGATCCGCGCTTCCTGGCGGTCAGCCTCTCGGGCAGCTACCACTACGCCGACGTTCCCAACATGGCGCCCAGCGTCGTCGTGGTCACCGACAACGATCGAGAACTAGCCGAGCAAGAAGCCCAACGGCTCGCCGACATGTTATGGGACCGGCGCGATCAGTTCCGGCTGACGCTGCCGGACGCTGCCGCGGCGGTGGGTCAGGCGATCGATAACACAGAGTTCCCGGTCGTTCTCGTCGAAACTGGGGACAACATCGGCGGCGGTGGCCCCGGCGACAGCACCTTCATCTTGGGTGAGCTCATCCGTCAGAAAGCCCAGGGGTGGGTAGTCGCTCTGTTCGATCCGAAGGCCGTCGAGCAAGCGGTCACAGCGGGTGTCGGCAATGACTTCGAGGCCGACGTTGGAGGCAAGACCGACGGCCAACACGGCGACCCGGTTCGCATCCGCGGCACGATCAAGCTGATCTACGACGGGCAATACATCGAAACCGAAGCCCGCCACGGCGGGGCACGTTACCTCAACCAGGGCCTGACTGCGGTCATCCACGCCGAGGGATCGACCCGCGACTTGCCCAACGTGTTGCTCCTCGTTAGCCGGCGCCACACGCCCTTCAGCATTCATCAGCTCACCAGCGCCGGCGTTTACCCGGAGCGGCAACGCATTCTCGTGGTGAAAGCGGCGGTCGCCTTCCGCGCGGCCTACGAACCCATCGCCGCCCGCATCATCGAAGTCGACACTCCCGGCTACACCACCGTCAACCCGAACAACCGCGTGTACAAGAACATCCGCCGCCCGATGTACGGAGTGAAGTAAACGCGCCGCGGCCAGAGACGAAGGCAAGCGTGCAACGATCAATGATGGCGCAAGTTGATTGATTGGTAGGCGCGGCAGGACTCGAACCTGCGACCCTCTGCTTAGAAGGCAGATGCTCTATCCGCCTGAGCTACGCGCCCACGCAGCCTCTGGCTTGATTCTAAACCACTTCCACGTTCGATTCGAGGGGCGGGCGGGGAAAGCCTTGTCGGCTACGCGGTTTGCGAAAATGGTGGGCGCGCGGAGACTCGAACTCCGGACCTCCTGCGTGTGAATTCGGACGACCAGGTTGCCCCGGGGCGCATGTTGTTGAACCTAAAATCGGCAGTTAAGGCAGGCAATCAGCAAGCCTGAGCCGCGTGCCGACGACCCGACCAGCGAGGAAATCACGGAAGATCCAGCTCAGGATCAGTCGCCAGCGGCTGAAAGATCCCAACTGCTCCGCAGTTCG
>JAKZVK010000369.1:0-2738 GCA_047516085.1 Bryobacterales bacterium | reverse complement strand
TCAGTTCGAAAGCTGCTTAGCGTAACGCCTTCATGCGTGCGAGTGGAGGTGCTCGAACCCGTGCGCGCCTGATCAACCGGATGTGCTTTCTTTGGAGAGAAAGGAGCGAGGTGAAATGAAGATCGGGATCATTGCAGCGGGAAACGTTGGGGGAACGCTAGGTACGGCCTGGGCCAACGCGGGACACGAGGTGAGGTGGGGCGTGCGCGACCCGTCGGCGGGCAAGGTGCAGGCGCTGACCGGAGCCGTGGCCGGCAGTTCCGCGGGGCCGATTGCCGACGCGGCCGCGCATGGCGACGTGGTCGTGCTGACAACGCCGTGGGGCTCCGCGACCGAGGACGCGATTCGCAACTGCGGCGACCTGCGGGGGAAGATCCTGTTCGATTGCACCAACCCGCTCAAGCCAGGCCTGAGCGGCTTGGCGCTCGGGTACGATGCGTCCGCCGGCGAGCAGGTGGCGGCCTGGGCCCCGGGAGCGCGCGTGGTGAAGATCTTCAACACAACCGGCTCCAACAATATGGAGAACCCCGACTACGGCGGGCAGCCGGTGACGATGTTCTACGCGGGTGACGACGCCGCGGCCAAGCAGGTGGCTCATCAGCTCGCGGGCGATATCGGGTTCGATCCGATTGACGCCGGCCCGCTGGCCAACGCGCGGCTGTTGGAGCCCTTGGCAATGTTGTGGATCTACCTGGCGTATCCCGGCGGGCAAGGGCGCGAGATCGCGTTTCGATTACTGCGCAGGTGATACTCCACTGCCTGTCAACTGGCGGAACTCTCTGAGCACGGCGCTGGTTCGGCGGGGGTGGCGTCTCATGGTCCCGCTGCCCGGGGGGTTACATCATCTCCTTCTCTGGGACGCTAGACTAGATCCTTCATGAAGCCCCGCAAGTTCCTGCAGCAGATCAAGACCTCGACGCCAGCCGCGGGATACCTGTTTCTCGGCAGCGAGCAGTTCTATCGGGATCTCTGCCGGCGGGCGTTGGTAACGGCTGCTCTGGGCGGGGACGCAACACCGGGTGAGGAGTCGGAAGCGGTCGTCGAGTTCGATCTGTCGCAGCAGCCGATCGAGAAGCTGCTCGATGACGCCCGCACGCTCTCGCTGTTCGCCACGTCCCGTTTGATCGTCGGGCTGCGTGCGGAAGCGGTCCTGCCGAAGCGGGTCACCTCGGCTGGTTCGCCCGAGAGCGAGGCGCTCAGCCGTTACTTCCGCAACCCGACCCCGGGCGTGGTCATTCTCATCGAGGCCACGCGCTATGACTCGACCGACCGCGACGACAAAGCAAAGATCGACCGCGTCGCCAAGTTCTTCGCCTCCGTACCCGAACGCATTGACCTCGAAAGGCTCTCGTCGAGCGAAGCCATGTCCACCGCCGCCGCCTGGGCCAAGCGGCTGAAGCTGACCATCGGGCAAGAGACGCTCGCCGAGTTGGTGGAGTTGCTGGCCGGCGACATGGGCCGCATCGCGAACGAGTTGGAGAAACTCTCGCTCTATGTCGAGAAAGAAGCGCCCGTCACCAGTGCCGACATCGAAGCGCTGGTCCCCGAAGCGCGGCAGAGCGGAATGTATGAGTTCTCCGACGCCCTCTCCCGCAAGGACCGCCGCCGGGCGTTGGACGTCCTCGACACCTTAGCCGGCACGGGCGAATACTGGCCCATCCAGATCAACCTGCTCGCCAGCCTTTTCCGACACGCGCTCGTCGTAAGCGAGCAGAAGCTACGCAATGCGCACGACGTCGGCCGCTTCTTTCAAGGACACGGCCTGCGCATGTGGCCCACTCGCGCGCGCCAGGTTCTCGAAATCGCCGGCCGCTTCACCCGTGCTGAGCTTGAAACGGCGCTGCGCCGGCTCTTTCACGCCGACCGCGACCTGCGCCGCCAACGCCCGGACGACCGCATCATCATGGAACAGCTCGTGTTGAGCCTAACAAGCTGACGCTGTTGGTGGTGATTGGTGAATCGTGATCTGTGATTCGTGAACCGTGAATCGTGATTCGTGAGGCGGCGGGCGCGTGGAGCGGGCCGAGAGCAGGGCAACCAGGGCCAGTTCCTGCGGAGGGCTGGGGATGGGTTCCTCGTGGGCACACCACGCGGGAGTTTGATTATACTTGAGCATCAACTCATGAGCAGCAAACCTCTAACGAACCGCAATCGTCGTGTTTGGCAATGAGCTGCCAAACACTGAGACCTGACCTCTCATTTCCCTTACTTCGTTCAAAGAGGATCAACGCCATGAATTTCAGGCTCGTTTCCGCCTTCGTTCTCTCGTTTCTCTTCCTTAGCAACGGCGCCACCGCCCAGAAACTGACGTCTGACATTCCCTACGTGGAGAACGGTCACAAACGCCACGTCCTCGATATCTACACGCCGGAAGAACCGGCCGAGAAGAGCTTGCCCGTCATGTTTTGGATCCACGGAGGTGGATGGCAGGTTGGGGACAAGAGCGACGTCGCACTGAAGCCCAAGGCGCTGACCGAGCGAGGATTTGTCTTTGTCTCGACGAATTATCGACTTCTGCCGGAAGTGGAAATGGACGAGCTGATGGGCGATGTCGCCCGGTCCCTCGGCTGGGTGCACCGGAACATCGCCAAGTATGGCGGCGACCCCACGCGGATCTTTGTGGGTGGACATTCCGCCGGCGCCCAGGTGGCGGCGTTGATCTGCACCGATGAGCGTTACGTGAAGAAAGAAGGTGTGCCGTTCGATGTTCTCAAGGGCTGCGTCCCAGTGGACGGCGA
>JAKZVK010000368.1:0-7025 GCA_047516085.1 Bryobacterales bacterium | reverse complement strand
CTGGACGGATATCGGCGAACTTGACGCCGCTCTCCACGGGCCCGAAGTCGGGGATGGACCCGAAGTAGGGGCCGTAGCCGCCCCCGCCGCCGCGGCCGGGGCTCCCGCCGCCGTGCGAGGCCGCGGTCACCTTACGGAACTCCGGCTTGGCGTCGGCGGAGATCAGCTCGGTGGTGATGTCGCCGATCATGTCGAGCAGCTCCGTCGCGGCCTTACCGTTGATCTTCTCCGCGGTGTCGGAGGGCTTGTGATAGTCGCTGTGGAGGCCCGAGAAGAAGAACAGCACGGGGACCTTCTTCGCCACGAACGACGTATGGTCGCTGGCCGTGTAACCGCCCTCGGAGAAGGAGAACTCGAAGTCGTGGTTGGGCTCGATCTTTCCGAGCAGCTCCTTGAACGTCGAGCCCGTGCCGGTCCCCCCAACGTAGACCTTGTTGTCGCGGATGCGGCCGATCATGTCCATGTTGATCATCGCGACGTCCTTGTCGAGGGGAAGGGTCGGATGGTTGACCCAGTGCGACGATCCGAGCAGGCCGATCTCCTCGCCGCTGAAGGCGATGAACAAGACGCCTCGCTCGAGCGTGTCCCGGCGGCGGGAGAGCACCCGCGCGAGTTCGATCAAACCGGCCACGCCCGACGCGTTGTCGTCGGCGCCATGATGGATGCTGCCGATCTTCGACGGGGCAAGCGAGCTTTGATCGCCCAGGCCGAGATGGTCGTAGTGAGCGCCGATCGCGACGTATTCGTCGCTGCGTCCCGGCAGAAAGCCGACGACGTTGTTGACGGTTGCTTTCTCGCGTTCGATGTCAATGTCGAGCGTGATCGTCATCTCCGACGGCAGCGTGAGTGACTGCGGATTCTTGCTGGAGGCGATTGCTTCCTGCAACTTGGCGAGCGAAGTATCCGCTTGGCGCAGCCACTGGTCGGCGACGTCGTTTTTCACGTGGACCATCAGCGTGCCGGCGTCGTCGGGACCTGCCACGGCACCGAACTTGAGTAGTTGGTCTTGCTTGCCCTCGTCGAGCTTGCCATTCGCCAGGATCACGGCCTTGGCTCCGCGGTCGCGCGCGTTGATCGCCTTCGCGATCAGGTGGGCGTGATGGGAGAGCCGCTGTCCGCCGGAGGGGCCCTTCTTGGAAAAGAAGTCCGGCTCGTAGCGCAGCAGCAGGACGATCTTGTCCTTCACATCAAGATGGGTGTAGTCGTCATAGCCGTGCTCGTCGGCACTGGCTCCATAGCCCGCGAACACGACTTGCCCCGAAACCGAACCTGGGGAAGAGAAATTCACGGGAACGTAGTCGTGCCCGCGCTTGAGGGAGGTTTCGCCGTCCGGAGTGCGGACCACCAAGCGGTTGTCGTCGCCCATCTTCCCGCCCGTGGTGATGCTGAAGGGCTGGAGGTACTTGCCGCCCGTCACGGACTCGAGTCCGAGGCGCTCAAACTGTTTGGCGATGTACTCACCGGCACGCTCCAACTCCGGCGAGCCGGCGCCACGGCCCTTCATCTCCGGCGCGGCCAGGACCTTGACGTGCTCGAGGTACTTGTCGGCAGACGTGCCCTCGAGCTTGGCGGCGGCAGTCGAGGCAACAGCCAAAACCGCGGCAAGCAGCAGGCGGATGGAAAGAAGAAAGCGACGTTGCATAGATGTGCCCTGTTGGATGGGATTGCTCGACTCAAGCCCGTTCGAGGTTTCGCAAGGAGGTCCAACCACGCAGAGTGCCAGCCAGGGTCGGCCAAAGTTCCTTTGCACGCTCACGGCGTTGTGTGACTGGCGAAGCCGCGGGCACGGCTTGCCGCGCCCCTATTTTGGCGGAACACACCGCCTAGGGTTCGCCGGGGAAGTCGGTTTCCACTTCGCAGCCGCAATCGTCACCGGCATTCTTGGTGACCTTTTGGTATTCGAGTTCGTAGTCGATGATGCGCTTTAGGCCCTTCCAGTCGAGGTTGCCCGCCTTGCGTCCGTTTATGAATACCGTCGGCGTCTGGCTGACCCCAAGCTTACGTCCTTCCTCAATCGAGGCTTCCACGAAAGAGCGAGTTTCGGGGTCGTCAAGACAGGGGGAGAGCCGCAACGAATCGAGTCCTTGGGTCCCGGCGAACTCGCCCACTTTGCTGTTGAAGTTTTGGGGTGTCAAGTTTTTCTGGTTGTCGAACACCCAGTCGTGATACTCCCAGAACGCCTGCGGCTCCATCGAGTAAATGCAACGGCCCGCGATCGAGGCCCGCTTTGCCCAATTGTGACTCGAGAGTGGGTAATCGTGGTAGTAAACGCGCACGTTCTCCGGGTACTCGGCGGGAACTTGCGTTCTGAGCAGCTTGCCTTCCTTCGCACAGTACGGGCACTGGAAATCGCTGTAGACGGCGAGGACAACCGGCGCGCCTTCCTTGCCAAATGCCGGGACGTCGCGATTGTCGATTTTGTCGAGGTTTTGCTGGAACGGGTTTTTGGCGATTTCGTAATGGGTGGCTTCCATGATGTTCTGCCCGTCGCTGGAGACGTAGAACACCAGAGCCTGGGTCCGCAGCTTGAACGAGGCGCGAACCGTGGTCTTGAGCAAGCCCGCGACCTCCGTCGGCTCGAAGTCGCTGACCTCCACGCTGATTTCAGGCCCCCACATGCGCAGATGGCGGACGTAGAACTCGAGGTCCGCTTTGTCGAGCGCGTTGGTCGGGGGCGACACCGCGGGCTGTTCGCCGGTGATTGGGTCGAATGGGTTGTTAGCTTGGCTATGGGCGGCCGGAACCAGGGCGAGCGCGACGGTCGCTGCCCCGATAAGCCAACGGCGGCGCGGAAAGGTCTCGAGCATGGCCTTTATTCTAGCGTAGGGTCCGCGGGGTGAAGGTTACGTTTGGTGTTCTGCAAAGTTGGGACCCGGCTCGTGTCTTGGCGGCGAGGCAAACGTGGCTGCTCACGCCACGGCCGGTTTGCATTTTTCGGTGAGGGTGCCTTACTGTCAGGGCGAGGATACCCCATGAAGATCACGCGTCGAGCACTGCTGGCGGGCGCCGCCGCGGTTCCCTTGGTCCCACGACAGTCGGCCGCCGCCGCGAGCGAGCCCTGGCAACCCGTCGTTTCCGAGAATCTCCACAATGTCGAGCCGGATACATTGCGGTGGTTGAAGCAACTCGGCCTCAAGCACGCCGTCTTCCAGGGTACGGACCACGTCGACCCCGACGGAAAGGGGTATTGGACGAAGCAAGACGTCCTGCGGCAGAAGCGCAAGTGCGACGAAGCCGGCGTGGAACTGACGTCGATGATGATCCCGATCGGGTTCTATACCCAGGCGCGGTTCGAACAAGACGGACGCGACCAGGAGATCGAAAACGTCATCCGCACGATCCAAGCAACCGGCGAGGCCGGCGTTCGAACGATGGAGTGGCGCTTCTGGCCCGACTTCTATTGGGACGAGCGGGTCGGCTACTACAGTCTCGAAGGCCGCGGCGGGGCGAATCTCAAGGCGTTCGACTACGCACGCATCGCCGACGAGCCCAACTTCCCCGAGATCGGTGAAGTCTCAGCAGACGAGATGTGGCAGCGGTTCCTCTACTTCACGCGGCCGATCGTCGACGCGGCCGAGAAGGCCGACGTGCAGCTTACCATGCACCCAAACGATCCGCCGGTCGAGAACATGCGGGGAGTGGCGCGGATCTTCCACCACACTGACGGTCTGCGCCGGCTGATCGAAGAAATCCCAAGCCCGCACAACGGCATCACGTTTTGCCAGGGCACGATCACCGAGATGGGCGTTAACGTGTTGGAAGACATTCGTTACTTTGCCACGCGCAATCGCATCAGGCTGGTGCATTTTCGCTCCGTTCGCGGGACCGTCCCGAAATACCGCGAGGTGTTTGTCGATGAAGGAGACATCGACATGCTCGACGCGATGAAGATGTACCGGGAGTCGGGCTTCAACGGGCCGTTCGTTTCCGACCATACGCCGCGCGTTGATGGTGATACGGGATGGGGGCACATCGGCCGCACTTTCACCCACGGCTACATTCGCGGTTTGGTGCAGGCGGTGAACGTGGGCTAGGGTGCCGTGCCCCAGACGCCACTGAAAGGTTCGACGCGGTTGACACGCGCAGGCTCACCCGGGCCAACAGCAAAGACCGGAGAGATGGGTTTGAATGGCGCCCCAGCGCGAATTCACGTTCTATTCGCTCGTGACTCCGAGAAAGCGGTCGTCGTAAGGCGCGGGCCCTCGAAGTCCGTTTGCACTGTCGCCTGGAACCGAAGAAATGACACTTTTGCTCTCGGGCAGTGGTTTCACGGGCGGATCTACGAACGAAGAAGCGACCTTTCGCCCGACGGGAAATACCTCATCTACTTCGCCAGCGACGGCTGTTGGAATTCGGACCTGAAGGGCTCGTGGACTGCGATCTCGCGGGCTCCGTACCTCAAGGCAATCGGTCTTTGGGCGAAGGGCGACTGCTGGAACGGCGGCGGCCTGTTCACCTCGCCGAATCGCTACTGGCTCAACGACGGCTGTGGGCACGACTTGCGGCTGGCCCCGACAAAGCTCGAGCGAGAGGATCGTTACCCAGGGGCCGGCGGCTATGGCGGAGAATGTCCGGGCGTCTACTATTTACGGCTGCAGCGCGACGGCTGGAGGTTTCAGGGAAAGCAGGGTGCGGGCCGACTGAACGAGTTTGCGGTTTTCGATAAGGAGATGGGTGATTCGTGGGTTCTGCGCAAGCTCGCTCACGAGACCCTCGCGAATTCTACCCAGGGAAGAGGTTGTTACTTCGATGAGCATGAACTGCACAACGTTGGTTCAGATGAGATAATCCGATGTCCCGATTGGCAGTGGGCTGAAGTCGACCGGAATCGACTGGTGTGGGCGCAGCATGGCAAGCTTTTCACCTCGTCTCTGCCGAAGTCCGGCCTCCCGGAGCCGACGGAGCTTCACGATTTCAACGATAAGGTGTTTCAGGCGTTGGAAGCCCCCTACTAGTCGGACAACCCATGTTTCATTCCCGGCATCGGTGACGGGTGACGGTCTGTATGGCTGAGCGATCAAGCTTTCGAGTTGCATCTGTGGACGAGGCTGCTACGGTCCTCGACTACTTCAATGGCTTTCACGATGGCTTCATGAAACGAATCGCGATTACCTCCAGTGATGAAATCGATGAAGACCGCGGTCAAACCTGCACCGGCGTGTTCGCGGTCGAGATCGATTTCGCTCACTACAACTACCAAGATAAGGATTCACCTTTTCATCCCTACGACCAGATTGTCTCCGCTACGTTCTGCGAAGTCCAAGATGTCTTCTGTGACTTTCGTGAAGGTTTCCTCGGGAACACCATCATCAGCCTATCGGTCGTCCCCGCAAACCGCCGCAAGGGCGGCAGCTCGGCTACCGAGCCATGTCTGGGCCTGCAGCTAGCGCGCCACTACTATCTCGAGGAATTTCGGCGTTTCGAACTCAGACAATCTCAGTTGTTTACGTTTGCCGAGGCAACCTTCGGCGAAGAGGCCCCGGGGACTTATGGCCTCCGGCCGGCATGACGAGCAGGCGTAGGCGGCTCCACCTTGTCAGCAATACCGCCTTACGCCGGCGGCCCCTTGACCCCTCCCTCGCGAAGCCTTAAAGCCCTCCCGAAAGCCTTCCGATAAGCAGAACAGATGGGACCAGTGCCTTGGCGCCGGCTGATAGGGCTCCTATTGATGGCTGTCCTCACCGTCTTACTCGGGGGACTGCTCGCGGCCACCCTGGTGCGTTTCGCACCCGGGTTCGGTATCGACGTACACCAACTCGACACCCGGCTCGACCAGCAGAGCGTCGAGGCCCGTGGCCAAGCGCGGGCCGGCGAGCGCAACATCCTGGCGTTCTACTGGGGCTATCTGACCCGCGCGGCCCGAGGCGACCTCGGCACGTCGCACGCCTTAGGGAGGCCGGTGGCCGAGTTGGTTCGCGAACGGCTCCCGGTCACGCTGCGTTGGGTTGGGCTGGGCTGGGTGGCCGGTTGGGTGCTGGCGTTGCTGTTGGCTTTCAGCGCTGCGCTGCTCCGTCACCCTGCGTTTGATGTGATCGCCACAGCGCTGAGCGGGGTCTTCCTGTCGGTACCGTCGGCCCTGTTGGCGCTGGTCTTTCTGTTCTTCGAGGGGCCCGGGCCGCTCGCGATCGGCTTTGTCGTCTTCCCGCAGGTCTTCCGGTATGTGCGCAACATTTTGTCGGAAACATCCGCGCAGCCTTACGTGTTGACGGCTCGGGCGAAGGGGGTTGGAGATGTCCGGATCCTCTTGTGTCACGTGCTACCGTGCGCCGCGCCGCCGTTGCTGGCCCTGCTGGGCGTGTCGGCCGCCATGGCGTTTGGAGCAAGCATCCCGATCGAAGTGATCTGCGATTCACCCGGCATCGGCCAACTCGCGTGGGAGGCCGCTCTGTCCCGCGATCTACCCCTGCTGGTGAACTTGAGCGTTCACGTGACGGTTGTGACGCTGTTGGCGAACGCGTTCTCTGACGTGGCGATCGGTTGGTGGGCCCATTCGTGACGCGGCTGCCCGTGACCTGGTTGCGCCGCGCCGCGTGGGTCGTGTTGGCGACCGTCTTTTGCGGCTCCATGGCCGCGGAACTGGTCGCCCCGGCTCCCTACGCCGCGCAGTTTCGCGAGTCACCGGGCGCACCGCCGTCGTCCGAGTTCCCCCTCGGTACCGACGACCTTGGCCGCGACCGCTTGTCCCGGCTGATTCACGGCAGCCGCGTTTCGCTGCTTCTCGCTCCGGCGGCGGCACTGTTGAGCTGCGCCATCGCGGCGGTCGTGGGCGGCTTGGCGGGCTACACCGGCGGGTGGCCGGAGCGCTTCACGCTCTCCGGCATCGACTTGGCACTATCGCTTCCATGGCTGTTTCTGCTGCTCACGGTGCGCGCCGCCTTGCCGCTGAACGTTTCGCCGTGGATCTCGGTGATCGTGACCTTTGCGTTGCTCGGCTCGCTCGGCTGGGCCGGACCGGCACGGACGGTCTGTGTGGCCGCGCACTCTCTGCGCGATAGCGGCGTCGCGTTGCAGTCACGCGCGTATGG
>JAKZVK010000367.1:0-4470 GCA_047516085.1 Bryobacterales bacterium | reverse complement strand
GTGCCGCACCCGCGCAAGGACATCCGCGTCGGCACGCTGCGGAATATCTACAAGCAGGCCGGCTGGGACTGGAGGAACCGGTAATGCGCTATCTGATTGTGCTTGACGGCAGCGAGCCGGGTGGCGGCTACGACGTGACGGATCCGGACCTGCCCGGCTGCACGTCGGCAGGCGACACGCTGGGCGAGGCGATCAACGCCGCCGCCGAGGCCATCCGAGGCCATGTGCAGACGCTGATCGAGGTCGGCCAGCCGGTCGGATTGCCGAGCGCTGGCGCGCCGGTCGACGTGCCGGCGGGCCATCTTGTCGGCGTGGTCGACGTCGACCTGGAAAGCGACGCGCCGCCGCTTCGAGCGGTGCGCCTGAACGTGTCCATCCCAGCGACCGCGCTGGGGGTCATCGACGCTGCGGCGAAGGTCACCGGGACGACGCGGTCGGCGTTCCTGACGCGCGCCGCACTGACCTATATCGAGCGCGTGACCGCGAGGACGTAGCACGCCGCGCGGGCCGTCATCTTTTGAACGAGACGGGGAGTTACACCGCCGGCGAGGGCGCCGATCGGCGCGCCGGTCGGGGAAACGCCAGTCCGACGCCCGGTCCAGCCGAGCGCGGCGAGCAGGGCGGCGCGGTCCTCGATGCTGGTCCCCATCGGATTGCCGATCATAAAGCTCGGGGCCAACGTCGCCGGCCGTCCTGAATCGTTCAGGCCGAGCGTAATCGCCTCCTGAGCCGCCTCGGCCGGAAGGGTTTGCCAAATGATTGGGTTACACGATTCGGGTGGAACTGGAGACCCCGCCGTGGGCGATCTCTACGCGGTGGGCTGGCGTGCGGTTGGCCGGCCGAGGCAGTGGGTGATGGCGGTCTATTCGTCGGTCGAGGCCGCAGCGGAGGCGTGCCGTGGATATGTCCGGTTCGACGGGGGTGGTCGCTGGCGCGTGTACGGTACCAAGCTCGTATCTGCCGGCGGGACGGTGAAGGTCGTCCGGGACCTGGTGCTGGCTGAAGGGTTCGAGCCGCTGGCGGTTCCGGCCCGTTTGAGGACGGGCCGGAAGGGAACCTTTCGGCCTTAACTGCTCTCTGAGCCGCAGCGGTCGGCCGGTGTCACCCGCAGGGCCGGAGCGCAGCGGAGGAGGCGCGAAGCGCCTTGACACGGGCCGTGAGCGGAGGCTATCCGGGTTCCGTCTGTTGGTCGATGGTGGATACTTCCTCCGCGCCGTGACTGGCCAACTGGGTAAATGCTGCCGGCCATCGCCGGCATCCGCATCTTCCGAGTCCGCCAGGACCGGGGCGTTGGTTCGAGCGTTCCACAGCAGAGAGCTGGTACTACTTGTCGGGTTGTACTACTTGATCTGAACTACTTGTACGTACTCCGGGCGTTTCAGCGGGTGTCTAGATCGTAAATCCGGGCGTTTCAGCGGAAAATATGGATCGGAAATCCGGGCGTTTCAGCGTGGAAAACTCCCTCGATCAACCCTGATCTGTGGATGTCGCCAACGGGATCCGGGGTGGGCTTGGACGCAGCTCGAGGCAGCCGCGCGGCGTGCGGTAGTCGAGGTCTGCCCACGCAGTCTTGAGCTTCCGCAACTCGCGGATCACATCCGACCGGAAATAGTCGAGCGTCCGCATGTCGGCCCGGGCCGGGTTCACGCCGAACTGCCGGTAAAGCTGCCGCCACGTCAACCGGAGCGGACCCTTGAGCGCGAAGAGCCGGTACGTCAGCCACAAGTAGAGATCGAGTCCGAGCGGCGACCGCCGCATGGCCTTCAAGACGCGCATGTCGAGCGGGATTGGGCACCGGATGATCTCGTTGAAGAAGTTTTCGCCCAGCCGGATCGTGCTTTCCCAAAGCACCGGTTCATCGGGACGCTGCGGGTTCCACCAGAACTCTCCCCGGTCAGCAATGGCCGAGGAAACGAACTGCTGGCCGTGCTGGTCCTCGTGGACGAGTGAGATGTGAGCATTGAAGAGCCGGTCCATCTGGTTCCGGAGCCGGGTGCGGTCGCCGCGGATCCCGCCGCTGTCGTTGGTGATGCCGAGCTGCCGCATGAACTCCGCGACAGACCGCCCTAGCACGAGCGTCCGAGACTGCGTGCGAACGGCCTCGGTACACACCCACGCCAGTAGCAAGCGGGGCAGCGTCCCGTAGGGCAGCTTCGCGTTGCCCGTGGCGGTCATGATGAGCGCAAATGGGCCGTTGACGCGCTTGTACTGCAGACGGTCGCCCGGGTTCGTCCTCGGCAGGGTACACAGCGCGAGCAGCCGCATCATGAACCCGGTATCGGGTTCGCCCTCGCGCGCGGCGACGAGCGCGTTGACCTGATCGTCGCGGTTCCAATGGTAGACGGCCTGCCGGGTCAGGGTCAGCGGTGCGGGCGTCCCGAGGTACTCACGGGTCTCCTCTATCCCGCGAGCTTCCGCCCGTTTACGCTCCCGCCGTGCCTGTCGGCGCGCCCGGTCGTCGTTTGTATCCATATTCCATGTTAACGTGTTTAGTTGTTAACATTTTTACCTGTTAACCAGCTTTATACGTATTCCACATCGCGAGGAATAAGCGTGACTTCGCGCCTTTCGTGAAACCGAACTCCTTGCCGGCGCTGGCGCTAAAGGCGGCGAACACATCTGGCGGAACCATCAGTTGAAGCGCTCTATTCTTGCCCCTGGGTAACCGCGGGTCAGCGTCGATAGGACTCTTGATTGTCTCGCGCGCCGGCGGGGCGCCTTTTCTAAGAGCCAAAGTATTCACCGTCACACATCCTCCTTCGTGGCTGTCAGTGCTACCAGGTGATTAACCATCGCCTGGGCCAGCCGCTCGGCCTTGTCGTTCAAGCTCCGATACAAGGTTTCGGTCACCGTCTTACCTGCGTCATGGGCGATCCCGTAGGCGGTGGAAATCGGCAGATCGCCATCGAGCAGGGTGTAGTCGGTCTGTTCGAGGTAGATCCTTGCCGCAGCGACCTCTGCGGCGCTGCGGGTTGTCTTCACCAGTGCGAAGGCAATGCGGGAGGGCTCGATGCCGGCGTCGACCAAGCTGTGAGCAAGCTGCACGGTAGGTCTGAGATCATCCTTCGTCTGACCGGTGGGGATAACGATCGAATGTGCGGCCCGGGCGATGTCTAATGTCTGCTGCGAGGAGTGCGGTCGGCCGTCGAGGATGTAAGCGTCGAAGCGCCTGGCGTCGGCGAGAGCAGTCCGGAGGTTGCCGAATGGCTGAACCTGGATCTCAGGTTCGATGCCGGCTTCCGCACGGTCGCTCGCCCATACTGTGCAGGTAGTCTGCTGGGTGTCCAGGTCGGCGATCTTCACGATCATGCCGTTATGGGCCAACTCGCGAGCGAGGAGACGCGCCAGCGTGGATTTTCCAACGCCCCCTTTCTGAGACACCATGCCGGTGACATAGACCACAACTAAACAGTTTATCCTGTAATCATGATTACAGGTAAACCAGGAATTACGGAAGCCGTAGACCAGCGTCGGCACATGAGCGGCTTGCTCCGGCCCACGGGGCCGGCACTAGAACAGGTCTCCCTGTTGCCGGGCTCTTTTGGTCTGGCGCTGTTATGATTAATATCCATCATTTCAACAGGAGTCGTCCTTGGGAACCCCCGCAACACCCCTGATTCACCACCTCCCCATTACCGAGGCCCGCCGCAACCTCGGCGCACTGGTGCGCCGCCTGCACAAGAAGGGTGAATACTTTGTCCTCGAGAAGGACGGTATCCCTGTGGCCGCGCTCATGGACCCTGACGAACTCGACGACTACCTCGACCTACAAGACCCGGCCATCAGGCAGGCGATCGAGCAGGGCGAACAGCAAGCCCGAGACGGCCAGGGCCGAGACGGCCACGAACTCCTCGCTGAGCTCAGGAACGAACCCGCCACAGCCGGCCGCACGCGGCGCGCATGACGCCGGCGTTTGTCGTCCGGGCCACCTCGGCGTTTGAGCACCGGCTCAAGAAGATCATCCCTCGGCATCCGGGACTGGTCGACCGCTATGCGGAAGTACTGGCCGCCCTCCAGGATGACCCGCAGAACCTACGCAGAGCCCACAACATCAAAAAGATCGGACCGGCGCGGTATCGGGTACGGACCGGCCGGTGGCGGTTCGTCTACACGATGGACGGGCGGACGGTGTGGTTGACCTACTGCGGACTCCGACGAGAGGACACTTATCGGTCATGACCCCTGACTCACGAGAGTGGTGGTCACGAACCCGCACAGTAACTGGCAGCGGCCGCGGTTAACGGGATAAATGCGGGGATCGCCACGGCCGGTGTCTGGTTACGTCCCGTAATCCGGTGCCGGTTCGGCGCTGTGACCGTTGCCGGTATGGCAACACTCAGCCGGAAACAACCCGGATAGCCTCCGCTCACGGCCCGTGTCAAGGCGCTGCGCGCCTACTCCGCTGCGCTTCGTCCCTTCGGGTGACACGGCCTCCCACTGCGGCTCGGATGGCAGTT
This sequence comes from Bryobacterales bacterium, assembly GCA_047516085.1. GTDB lineage: Bacteria > Acidobacteriota > Terriglobia > Bryobacterales > UBA6623 > JAKZVK01. Next base: position 13 of record JAKZVK010000367.1, on the reverse strand, counting down.
ATGGCCGGCCGGG
>JAKZVK010000366.1:0-3793 GCA_047516085.1 Bryobacterales bacterium | reverse complement strand
CCGCCTCCCGCGAACCACATGGTGAAGGCATCGATGTGATGGTTGCGGCCGATCGTGTCCCGTACTTCGCCCATCGGGGTGCGACCGAATTCGCCGCCCCAGATGACCAACGTGTCTTTGAGCAGACCGCGCTGCTTGAGGTCGCGGATCAGGGCCGCGATGGCCTGGTCGATGTCCAAGCAGACCTCATCCAGGCTGTTTTCCAGGTTTTCGGTGCGGCCGCCATGATGATCCCAGCTCGAGTGGTAGAGCTGGATGAAACGCACGCCGCGCTCGACGAGCCGCCGCGCCAGGATGCAGTTGCTTGCAAAGGACTTGGCGCCCGCTTCCGCCCCATACATTTTTAGTGTCGCCTTGGACTCCGTCGAAAAGTCGATCAGTTCGGGGCCGCTGGTTTGCATGCGGTGCGCCATTTCGTAGGCGGAGATCCTGGTCGAAATCTCTGGGTCACCCACCCGCTTGAGTTGCATTCCGTTGAGATCGAGAACCGCATCGATCGTCGCCTCTTGACGCTCGGCGTTGAATCCCGGCGGATTCGACATGTTCAGAATCGGATCACCCCCGCTGCGAAAGGGCACGCCTTGATGGGCTGTCGGCAGGAATCCGCTGGCCCAATTCAGCGCACCACCCCGCGGGCCTCGCGGTCCTGACTGCAAGACGACGAATCCGGGCAGATCCTTCGACTCGCTACCGATGCCGTAGCTGACCCATGAACCCAGGCTCGGACGCCCGAAGATCGGGGTGCCGGTGTTCATCATGATTTTCGCCGGCGCGTGGTTGAAGTTATCGGTGTGGATCGACTTGATGAAAGCCAGGTCGTCGACGACTTGAGCCGTGTGAGGAAAACACTCCGACACCCATTTGCCCGACTGACCGTAGCGTTTGAACTCTCGCTTCGTACCGAGGAGCCTCGGCGGGTCCTTGGTAAAGCTTTCCATGAAGGCAAAGCGCTTGCCTTCCATCAGCGAGGGCGGAATCGGTTTGCCGTTCAGCTTTTGCAGTTCGGGCTTTCGTTCCCACAGCTCGAACTGGCTCGGAGCGCCGGCCATGAACAGGTAGATGACGTGCTTCGCTTTCGGAGCAAAGTGCAGCTTCTCGAGTAGCGGTCCGCCGCGCGCCGAGCCAAACAGCGAGTCGCCCACGATGAGAGAAGTCAACGCCGTCTTGCCGAGCCCGACGCCGCATTGCTCGAAGAAGTGCCGGCGGGTGGTGCGTTCGAGGGCCTGGTCTTGCGGATCCTTGGGTCGCATCATTGCCTCGTCACGAATTCGTCAAGGTTGAGCAGCACGCGCGAAGTGGCGGCCCAGGCCGCCAGTAGTGGCCTATCGTCGCCTTCGGATGCTTCTCCGACGACCTCGCGGGCATGGTCGGGATAAGTCCGAAAGTCGTCGAGCATTCTCGCGAGAAACGTCCGCAGCCGCGTCTCTTCTTCGGGTTCCGGCGGCCGCGCCAAACATCGTTCGAAAGCGTAGCGGATGCGGTCGGCACGCGTTTCGCCTCCCTGCTCGAGGGTAACGCGGGCGAGGGCCCGAGAGAACTCGGCCTGCGTCTGGTCGTTGAGGAGGGTCAGCGCCTGCAGAGGCGTGTTCGAGCGATTACGCCGCGTCGTCGTGGACTGCGCGTTTGGGGCATCAAACATCGCCAAGCCTGGATAGGCGGCGGAGCGGCGGAAAAACGTGTACATGCCGCGGCGGTAGCGGTTCGGTCCTTCCTCGGTCTTCCACTCGCGATTGACCTGCGTAAACAGCCCGGATCCCTCCGGCTGCGGCGGAAAGACGCTCGGCCCGCCGACCTCGCGGGTGAGCAAACCCGACGCCGTAAGCGCTGCATCCCGGATGATCTCCGCCTCCAGGCGTAGCCGGTTCTGTCTCGCCAATAGCCGGTTGCCCGGATCGACCTCTGACAGCTCTGGCCGTGCGGCCGACGATTGCTGATAGGTCGCCGAGGTGACGATCAACCGATGCATCGCCTTCATACTCCAGTCACGCCGTACAAGTTCGGAGGCCAGCCAGTCCAGCAGTTGCGGGTGGCTGGGCGGCGTCCCTTGCGAGCCAAAGTCATTCTCGGTCTCCACCAATCCCAAACCGAAATAGCGCTGCCACATGCGGTTCACGGTCACCCTTGCGGTGAGAGGGTTTTCGGGCGAAACCAGCCAGCGAGCCAAATCAAGCCGGCTAGCGTTTTCCACATCGGGCGGGGCTGGGAGAACGGCGGGAGTCCCGGGACGAACCGGGTCTCCTTTTCGCGTGAAATCGCCGGACACATGGATGAAGGCCTCGCGCTGCTGAGGCAACTCGCGCATGATCAGAGCTGTCTCGAGCTTCGGTTCTGCCGCCCGAAGCGCGCGCAGACCGTTCTGTCGTGCTTGCCTGGCGGGGTCTTGCGAGGCGAAGAAGCGGTCGAGCACGCCCTTTTGAAGCGAGACCCGTTGCTCGGGTGGAATCTCCAGAATCTCTCGGATGTGCGGCGCGATCTCTGAGCGCTCCTCCCCGGAAAGCCCCTGTTCCCAGTTGGCCAGTTTTTTCTCCAACTCCTTCTCGTAGGCTTCCAGCTCTTTCTCGAGGATCGATATCTGGTGCCGAACGGCCGCTCGACCTGCAAAGTCCTCGGGCTCGCCGAACTCGAGAATCGGATCGAGCGCGCGCTTATCGCCCTGCTCGACCGAGTACTCACCCCCCAGCTCGTCGACATTGTTAAAGAACGCATAAAGCTGGTAGAAATCCTTCTGTGAGATTGGGTCAAATTTATGGTCGTGGCAGCGGGCGCACCCAACGGTGAGGCCCATGAAAGCCGCTCCGGTCGTGCTCACGCGGTCTACGACGGCCTCCACGCGGTACTGCTCGAAATCAATCCCGCCCTCCTCATTGACCATCGTGTTGCGGTGAAAGCCAGTGGCGACGAGCTGGTCTTGTGTTGGATTGGGGAGCAGGTCGCCCGCGAGTTGCTCGGTGACGAACCGGTCATACGGCATGTCGCCATTGAGGGCGTTGATCACCCAGTCGCGGTACCTCCACATCGAGCGCGTGCCGTCGATCGAATAGCCGTTCGAGTCGGCATAGCGCGCGACATCGAGCCAATGACGTCCCCACCGCTCGCCGTAGTGAGGCGAAGCGAGCAGGCGATTCACCACGCGCTCGTAGGCCCCCGGCTCGACGTCGGCAAGGAAATCGGCAATCTCTTCGGAGGTCGGCGGCAGGCCGGTCAAATCGAGACTGACGCGGCGAAGCAGAGTCCGCTGCGATGCAGCCGGCGAAGGTCGAAGCTGCTCCGATTCCAGCCGAGCTAAGACAAACTGGTCGATCGGATTCCGGACCCATTGCCTCCCATCGACGGGCGGCGGCTCAGGACGGCTGACCGGTTGAAACGCCCAGTGCGAAGGGCCCGCGCGTTCGGCCTTTTCGTCGGCCCCGACACCCCAAGCGGCCCCGGAGCGAACCCATTCGGTCAACGCTGTCACTTCGTGGCGTTCCAGCGGTCCACCGGGCGGCATCTTCAACTCACCCGCCCGCCTGACTGCCTGAATCAAAAGGCTTTGGTCCGGTTGTCCTGGGATGACCGCGGAGCCGCGCCCGCCTCCTAGCATGGCACTCTCGCGGGACGCCAGCGAAAGCCCGCTCATCTTGGCTTCGTCGTTGTGGCAACCAAGGCAGTTCTTGACGAACAGAGGGCGGACCTTTTCCTCGAAGACCCTGACCTCCTTAGGGTCCGCTTGGGCACACAGAAGGTGCGCCGCCGAAACCCCCAGCATCACCACCGTCGCCAGCCGGAGGATGCTCGATTGGCCCGCTCTTCC
>JAKZVK010000365.1:0-3139 GCA_047516085.1 Bryobacterales bacterium | reverse complement strand
AATCATGAGCCGCGCCATCTGAGCGGCCACCGGCCCCCCCTCCACGGTGAAGTAAACCCCTGCCAGCGAGAGCACCGGTTTCTGGAAAACGTACAGCGGATGCATCGACCCGGTGGCGGCGCCGAGCGCGGAGAGAGGCTGTAGGACCGCACGCGACCTCGACCCGCTCGTCTGCAATACGACCTTTCCGTTATAGCGGAAGCTGACGCCGGCCAGCCGCTCGACCACCGACTCCAATACCTCATCGGGCGCGGCAATCAGAACGACGTCGCACCCGACCAAGTCCTCGGGGTCGTCGGTCGGCTCGCCCAGTTCGAGCAAGCGAACGGCGCGGCGTGCGGAGACGAAGTTGTGGGAGAGGACGAACTCCAACTGGAACTTGTCCCGCGGGAGCAAGGTGACCAGGGCACGGCCCACGCGGCCAGGTCCGATGAGTCCAACCTTCGTCACGCGTCCGCCTTGACTGCTCCGGTCAGATCGCCGGTCTTCAGCGCCTTGATGCGATCACGGAGCTTGGCGGCCTTCTCGAACTCGAAGATCTTGGCGGCTTCCCGCATCCGGGTCTCGAGTTGCTCGACCAAGCGTGTCATCTCTTCCGGATTTGCGGGCAACTCCGTCGTTTCGTCCTCGAGGGGGACGTCCATATAATCCGCCTCGACGATGCGCGCGAGGCTCATCTCGACCGGCTTCGAGATCGACTCGGGCGTGATCCCGTTGGCGTCGTTGTACCGGCGCTGCAGAGCCCGTCGCCGGTTCGTCTCGTCGATCGCCTGTTTCATGCTGTCGGTCATGCGGTCAGCGTAGAGCACGGCCCTACCGCTCACGTGTCGCGCCGCTCGGCCGATGGTCTGGATGAGTGACCCCGCTGAACGCAGAAAACCCTCCTTGTCCGCGTCGAGAATGGCAACCAGTGACACCTCCGGCAGGTCCAAGCCCTCGCGCAGCAAGTTCACGCCGATCAGGACGTCGTACTCGCCCCGGCGCAGGTCGCGCAGATGCTTGACCCGCTCTAGTGTATCGATCTCCGAGTGCAGGTAGCGGCATTTCACCCCGGCCTCGGTGTAATATTCTGATAAATCCTCCGCCATTCGCTTGGTGAGAGTCGTCACGAGCACCCGCTCATCCAACTCCTCGCGCCGGCGGATCTCTCCCAGCAGGTCGTCCACCTGACCCTTCACGGGACGCACGTCCACTTCCGGATCGAGCAGCCCGGTGGGCCGGATCACCTGCTCCACCACCACGCCCGCGGCTTTGGTTAGTTCGTAGGGTCTCGGCGTCGCCGAAACATACACAAGCTGATTCACCCGGTGCCCGAACTCTTCGAACGTCAGCGGGCGGTTGTCGAGCGCGCTCGGCAGCCGGAAGCCGTGCTCGACCAGCACGGTCTTGCGCGAGCGGTCGCCGTGATACATGGCGCGCAACTGCGGAATCGTCTGGTGGCTCTCATCGATGAAGACCAACGAATCCTGCGGGACGTAGTCAAGCAGTGTCGGCGGCGGCTCGCCCGGCAGGCGTCCGGAGAAGTGGCGCGAGTAGTTCTCGACCCCATAGCAGTAGCCGACTTCGCGCATCATCTCGATGTCGAACTGCGTGCGTTGGGACAGACGCTGGGCTTCGAGGGGCTTGCCGATCTTGTGCTGCTCGGCGTTCCACCAATCGAGTTCCTTGAGAATCGACTCGATCGCCTGCTCTTTCGTATCGTCCGACATGACGTAATGGCTCGCCGGATAGATCGGTAGACGCACATACGTCTGGCGAACCTGCGCCGTCAAGGGATCAATCTGCGAGAGGCTCTCGATCTCGTTACCCCACAGCTCGATGCGATAGGCGTAATCGTCGTACGTTGGGTAGACCTCGATCACGTCGCCGATGACGCGGAAGGCGCCTCGTTTGAACTCCCCGTCGCGACGTTGATAAAGGATCCTGACCAGTTGCTTGGTGATCTCTTCGCGAGAAATCGCCTGGCCCTTTTCGAGCATCAGCAGCATGCCGTAGTAGGCGTCGGGCGAGCCGAGTCCGTAGATGCAGCTCACGCTAGCGACGATGATGCAATCGCGCCGCTCGAAAAGCGAACGCGTCGCCGACAGCCGTAGCTTGTCGAGCTCGTCGTTGATGGTGGCTTCCTTCTCGATGTACGTGTCGGAAGCGGGGAGGTAGGCCTCGGGCTGATAGTAGTCGTAGTAGCTGACGAAGTACTCCACGGCATTCTCGGGAAAGAAGCTCTTGAACTCGTGGTAGAGCTGCGCCGCCAGCGTCTTGTTGTGGGCCAGCACCAAGGTCGGACGGTCCATGGCCTCGATGACCTTGGCCATGGTGAAGGTCTTGCCCGAACCCGTTACACCGAGCAGCACCTGGTGCGGCTCGGCGTCGCGCACGCCGCGCACGAGCTGCTCGATGGCGGTCGTCTGATCGCCTCGTGGTTCATACGATGAAGCGAGCCGGAAAGCCATTGATTGGCGAAGTCTGGGGAGAGAACCCGCGCCGGCAAAGACGCAGACTGACCTGATTCTACCAGCCCACGATTTCCAGACCCCATCCCACCGCAACCGACGGCGCCGATGACACATCCAACCTGATGACTTGCGACATCGGCGCGACCGCTGTTCCACGGTACCGGCCTACCCCCCCTCCCCGGGGGTGTATCCCGGCCGGCCGCGCAGCATAGTACGCTGTTGAACAACACCGCATGCGGTTGCCACAGATTCGAGCGCTCGACGCCGTTTGGCTGATCTTTCTCGCCGCTCTGGCCGGGTTGGGCCTGACCAAGCAAGAACATAGCCTGTTCGAATGGCTGGTCTTGCTGGCGCTGGGGGCCGTCCAGATCGCCGAGACACGGCTCGATGTGGGCTCCGACCGCCGCACGGCCGTGCTTTCGATCGCCGTCAAGGCGGTGCTTTGTTACTGGCTGGTGGCGGAAACGGGAGGTATCGAGAGCAGCTATTACCTCATCTTCCTGCTGCCCATCGTCTCGGCGGCCTCGCTGTTCGAAGCCGGTGGGGCTCTGCTCGCCACGCTGCTGTGCTCGGGGCTGTACCTCTCGTTCCTGCTGTTTGTCGACTTCGAGCGCTACTACCTGATGCCCGAGGGCGTCGACGAGTTGTCGGTCCGCGTGATCTTCTTTTTCGTGAGCGCGATTCTC
>JAKZVK010000364.1:0-5459 GCA_047516085.1 Bryobacterales bacterium | reverse complement strand
GTTGTAATGGACCAGGTTGCGGTGGAACGGCTGGTCGGGCGCGGGACCGCGCCAGAGGTCCCAGTGCAGCCCACCGGGTACGGACTCGGGGCTCTTGAAGCCGATCGACTCACGCCCGCCGGTCAGCAGCCAGCGCGTCATATAGACGTCGCCGATGACGCCGTCGTGGACCTGCTTGATCGCGGCTTGGAAGTGCGGGTGCGAGCGCCGCTGCGTGCCACCCATGACGATACGCTTGTACTTGCGGGCGGCGTCGACCAGCATGCGCCCTTCGCGGACGTTATGCGCGACGGGTTTCTCGATGTAGGCATGCTTGCCGGCCTGACAGGCCCAGATGCCGGCCAGCGCGTGCCAGTGGTTGCAGCAGGTGACGAACACGGCGTCGATGCTCGGGTCGTCCATGATGCGGCGCAGATCGGGCTCGAGCTTGGGCTTCTTGCCGGTACGCGCTTCCAGTTCGCCGCCCCGCTCGCGCATGCGGTTTTCGTCCGGATCGCACAGGGTCGCCACTTCGACGCCGTCCATGCCGGCCAGCGTCTTCATGACGCTGCCGCCGCGCCCGCCCATGCCGATGATGGCGAGCCGTAGACGGTCGTTGGCCGAGGCCCGGCCGGCGCCAAGTAGTGACGCCGCGCCGATCGCCGACGAGGTTCGCAGAAATTGCCGTCGTTTGATGGATGCCATGGTGACCCTCCCGGGGTTGTCTTCCGGATTGCGGCGGGCGAAGTTCCAGTCTTCAGCCGCCGCGCTACTACTATAACTCGTTGCAGCCCGAAGCCCAGAGCCTATGATGAATAGCTCACAATTCTAAATGTAGGGGCACGGTATGCCGTGCCCGCAGCCACTTCCTTTCTACGCAATCTCACCTTCCCACGGTTCAACCCCCCACGGTTCAACAAGGTGCATTCGGCTCAACGGCAACCAACCCCGCAGCCCTTCACCGCCACCCGCCCGTTCCATCCGTTGTTACGCAACGGGCACGCGCAAACCATCGTGGCCCGCTATTGGCCCGCACCGCTCGACGAATCTCGTTGGCCCACGCAGCCGCGTTTGTTTCGCACCGAACCCGACGCACAGGTCTTGGCGCATGAAAACCGACAGCCGGCCAACCAACAGCGGCAGACCCCGGCCCGTGGCACCATCGTGTCCATCCACGGCCTGGCGGCATCGAGCGACGCTCCCTACATGCGGCGGCTGGCGCAGTCCGCCCTGGCGGCCGGGTTCAACGTCGTTCGGCTGAACGTGCGCAACTGCGGCGGGACGGAAACCTTGACGCCCACGTTGTACCACTCCGGGTTGACTGTCGACCTCCGCCGCGTCATCGAGCAGTTGGCGCCCGAGCCCTTGTGCGTGATTGGGTTCTCGATGGGAGGCAACCTGGCCCTCAAGCTGGCGGGCGAGTGGGGCGAAGACGCGCCACCGCATGTCCGGGGCGTGTGTGGCATCTCGGTCCCGATTCAACTCGGCGCCTGCTCGCGCCGCTTGGGAGAGCCGCGCAACCGCGTCTACGAGCTGCGGTTCCTGTGGGCGCTGCGGAAGACGTTCCTCCTCAAGCAGAGGTTGTTGCCGTCGCGGTTCGGGTCGCTCAGCGTCGACGGCCTGCAATCGATCTACGACTTCGACGACCGCATCACGGCGCCGGCGTTCGGCTTCCAAGACGCCGAGGATTATTACACCCATGCTTCGTCCGCGGCATTTCTCGGGCGCATCCGCCGGCCGGCGCTGCTGATTCAAGCCGACGACGACCCTTTCATTCCGCGCGATGTTTATGATGACCCGGTATTCGAGCGGAATCCGTATTTGTCGTTGTTGCGAACGTCTCATGGCGGGCATGTCGCGTTTCTGGGTAAAGGACAACCCCGCTTCTGGGCCGCCGAGCAGGCATTGAGTTTTTGTTCAAATCTCATCGCTGGAAATCTCCCAATGAATCCCTAGCTCGGCGTACGTCGTCGGCCCACAGCTTCAGAGCCGCGGATGGAAATCCGCGGTCCGCGGGCGGAAGCCCGCACTCCCAAGCCGCGCAGCGGCGCCTTAATACTGGCCTGGGGTGATTAACCCCGGGTACCCGTCGCCCGCCCCACCCTCGTGATTCGGGGCCTGGGACCGGTGTCCATTGACGCCGGTCCCAGGCCCCGGAGTTCTTTGCTGGCGACCGTCCTTCCCGGGGCTCGCGCCCCAGGCCAGTATTAAGAGGGGACCTCCGCCGGCTTCCGACATCCCAGCGCCGGCTCATCCTCCAACCTGCTCGCACTCCGAATACAAAGTGAGACACGACTCCAACACCCCTGCTATCCTGGCCACGAACGCATGGCAAAACGTCTCACGCGTGAAGGGGATCCTGATGCCTCTGCCTTAGCCGCCATCAAAGAAGCGGCTCGGACGGGCGCAACTGAACTCGACCTCTCCGACAAAGAGCTGACCACTCTGCCGCCCGAGATCGTCCAACTGGTCAACCTCCAGTCGCTCCACCTCGGGAATAATCAACTGACCACTCTGCCGCGCGAGATCGTCCAACTGGCCAACCTCCAGTCGCTCCACCTCAACGACAATCAGTTGACCACTCTGCCGCCCGAGATCGTCCAACTGGCCCAGCTCCGGTCGCTCTACCTCAACAGCAATCAGCTGACCGCGCTGCCGCCCGAGATCGGCGAACTGGTCAGCCTCCAGTCGCTCTACCTCTTCGGCAATCAGCTGACCGCGCTGCCGCCCGAGATCGGCCAACTGGTCAACCTGGAGTCGCTCGACCTGGACAAGAATCAGTTCACCACTCTGCTACCCGAGATCGGCCAACTCCTTAAGCTCCAGTCGCTTGACCTTCAGGAAAACCAGCTAACCACTCTGCCGCCCGAGATCGTCCGCCTGCGCAATCTCGTGAAGCTGGACCTAACCCACAACCACTTTCGCACCCTCCCTGCTACCTTGACCGAACTATCCTCGATCAAGATCGCCGGGGCTTGGGAGAAATCGGAGAATCGGTTCCGCGGCGAGGGCTTGCATCTATACGCTAACCCCCTTCCCCAACCCTACATCAGCGCGATCGAGGGTGGTCTCGAGAGCCTCTTTGCATATCTCCGCACGCTAAGACGCGCCGTTCGCCAGTATGAAGCGAAGCTACTGCTCGTCGGCGAGGGCAACGTCGGCAAGACCTCGCTCGTCGAGGCCATGCTCGGGCACAAGTTCGTCGACGGCCGCCCCACCACCCACGGCATCAACCTCAAACCACTCGGCATCCCCCATCCCGACCCCGAGATCAGCGACAGCATCACGCTCAACACCTGGGACTTCGGCGGCCAGGAAGTCTATCGCGTCACCCACCAGTTTTTCTTCAGCCGGCGTTCCCTTTACGTACTCGTGTGGTGGCCGCGCGAAGGGCACGAGGCCGGCGACATCAAGGGTTGGCTGGAGCGCATCAAGCTGCGTGTTCCGGACGCTAGGGTGATCATCGTCGCCACCCACGCCGACCAGCCGCGCCACGGGGAACTCGATTATCCCGACTTGCAATCCCGTTTCGGCGACATGCTGTGCGGGAACTTCGCGGTAGATAGCGAGAGTGGAACGGGTGTCGAGAAACTGATCGAAGCGATCGCACGAGAAGCCGCCTCGTTGCCGCAGATGGGCGAAGAGATCGCTCCCGACTGGCTTGCCGCGCGCGATGCCGCTCTCCTGCTTGCCGAAAAGGAACCACAAATCCGCCGCGACCGCTTCGAGCGTATCGCTAACGAGAATGGTATCGCGGAGGATGCCCCGAAAGAGATCGACGTGCTTCTCGATCTCCTCCACGACTTGGGCCGGATCGTCTACTACGGCGGCGACGACGGGTTGCGCGACACGGTCGTCATCAAGCCAGAATGGCTGACCAAGGCCATCGGTTACGTGCTGGAGGACGGCCCGACCCGCAAGCGTTCTGGCGAGCTCCGACACAAGGACCTCAAGCGAGTCTGGCATGGGCATGGGCAAGAAGAATGGGAAACCTACGACCCGAAGTACCACTCCTTCTTCCTGCGGCTGATGGAGAAGTTCGACATCTCCTTTCGCTTTCCCGACCACGACGTGAGCCTCGTCGGTCAACTCGTCCCCTTCGAGCGGCCTGAGAACCTCCCTTGGTCGGCAGAAACGGCGGTTCCCAAAGGATCGAGCGAACTATCTCTCATCTGCGCGATGGATCAGGAACCGCCCGGCCTCCTCCCATGGACGATCGTGCGGAGCCACCGCTTTTCGAACGAGTTTCCCCGACTGCACTGGCGCAAGGGAGTGTTCCTCTCTCATCAGGGGCAGCAAGCCCTCGTCGAGCTAGCGAGTCCGACCGAACTGTCGATTCGTGTGCGGGGTGAGGCGCCGGGTCACTTCTTCAGCCTGCTCCGTGACGGTCTCGAACATTTGATCAACCTTCGCTGGGAGGGGCTGACCTATCGCTTGGAGACCCCGTGTCGCGGCCTGACGGACGAGGGCGAACCGTGTGACAACCGCTTCCGCTTGAGCGATCTCACCAAGGCGCGAGCGAAGAAGATCTACAAGATGCCTTGTGTGCGTTGCTGGAATGAGCAAGATGTCTTCGAGTTGCTCACCGGCTTCGCCGCGCCCGGCACCGACGTTGGCGAGCAACTTGGTGAGATCCTCGTCCACTCGAAAGCAGCAGCGACCAACAGCGCCGAGGCGTCCGGCCGGCTCCGCGCGGTGATGAAAGCCTTGGCGGCCGAGAACCGCGATTGCCCGCGGCTGTTCACGCTCGTCCCCCTATCGGGCGGGCCCGTGCACGACACATACGAACTCACGCTCTGGTGCGAGCACCCCGACAACGAACACCCCTGCGAGCAGGGGGTCTACCCGGTCAAGCAGACAAAGGAGTGGCTTGCGGACCTCGGCCCCTACATGTCTCTCACCGCAAAGGCCCTCAAAGTGGTCGCCGCCGTCGCAGGTCTCTCCGGCGTCGGCGATGCCCTCGGTGACGGCGTCAAGAAACTCGGCGAGATGGAGAAGCTCGTCACCGGTCTGAAGCCGCCCCGCCGCTCCATGTCTGGCGACAGGGAGCGAGAAGCCGGCGGCCTGACCCGAGCGCAAGGCGCCGGCTTCCGAGAGCTTTTCTCACTCCTGCACGAGCTTGATCCGCACCATCGTTGGGCAGGAATGAGGCGCTTCCTAACCCCCCAAGGCGACTACCTCTGGATCTGCCCCGACCACCACAAAGAGTACGACCCCGGCCTCCCCATCCTCCCCAAGTAAACAACCGAACATCGCCCGGCCCGCGGCAAACCGCCACAGCCGTAGCGCGGTCTCGCTCTTGAGATCCGCGGCCTTCCCTCCACCGCCGCTCATCACCGCGCCGATCGGGTCGGGTGACGGGGATTGCGCCCCGGCACCCTCCCACACCACCGGACATACGGTTTTCCGTATCCGGCGGTTGGACCCGGCGACTTTACCCGCACGCCGCAAGATTCGATGGCACCACCAACCCGTAGCGC
>JAKZVK010000363.1:0-4732 GCA_047516085.1 Bryobacterales bacterium | reverse complement strand
AGGCTACCTTGAGCGGCTGGGGCTGGGCGTGGAGGACCTGTTCCATCACGTCCTGGCCTTGTTGCACGACCCCGCCTACCGCGAGGCCAACGCCGACAAGCTGCTGAGTGGCCGCGACCTGTACCTAAGCCACTGCGCGAGTTGCCACAAGGACGATTTCAGCGGCACCCCACCGGAGTTTCCGTCGCTGGCCGCAGTAGGCGATAAGTTGAATCGCGGTGAGTTCATCGGCATTACGCGCCGAGGCGCGGGGCGAATGCCCGGCTTTGGGCATCTGGGCGCCGACGCCTTAAAGGTAGTGGCCGATTACGTGATGTATGGAGAGGACGCGAGCACGACCACCTCGGCCGGCCCTTCGCCGATCGACCTGCGATACGCGAGCGACGGTTACAACAAGTTCTTGGATCCCGACGGTTATCCCGCGGTTGAACCGCCCTGGGGCACGCTCAATGCAATCGACCTAGACGCCGGCGAAATCGCCTGGAAGGTGCCGTTTGGAGAATTTCCCGAGTTAGTCGCGCAAGGAATCAAAGACACGGGAAGCGAGAACTACGGCGGCCCGATCGTTACGGCGGGGGGGCTGGTCTTTATCGGCGCCACCAATCACGACGCGAAGTTCCACGTCTTCGACAAACTGACCGGTGAGCTGTTGTGGGAGACAAAGTTGCCCGCGGGCGGCAACGCCACCCCGGCGATGTATGAAGTCGACGGCCGCCAGTTCGTTGTGATCGGCGCGGGCGGCGGCAAATCCGGGCAACCCTCGGGAGGCAGCTACGTGGCGTTCGCGCTACCGGCGGACGAAGCGAGGCGATAGCACTACGATAGAGATTTTGCGTACAGTGCGGCGAACGCCTGATGGCTGTCACCCGGCATCGGGTCCATAATGATTCCATGCTTCGATCCGGGCGGGTTGTCACGATCCTGTTGCCTTTGCTGATTGGTTGGGCCGTTCTCGACGCCGCCGCCGCGGAGGAAGACAGTAAGGAAAAAGGCGCGCGGATCTTCCGCCAGGCGCGCGAACGAGCCGGTGTAGGCGACGACGCCGAACCCCTACGCGATTGCACATTCGATCTGCTGACGCGTACCCACCCTAAAGACGCGAAGGCGAAGAAATCCATCGAACTCCCCAGCCGCGTTTCTTTCATCGCGCCGTCGGTGGTTCGCCAAGAAATCGAAGCTCCCGGCGCGAAGATCATCGTCGTGTTCGACGGGAAACAGGGTTGGCAGGTTCTGCCCGGCAGCACGAAGTACTTGCCCGATACGGCTTCGGAACAGATTCGGGCCGATCTCGCGCGCACTTACGTTCTCTTCTTCGCCGATCCGCAACCCGATGCCGTGCGGTTCCTGCGTGAAGAGGTCACTGACGGACGTACAACCGAAGTCATCGAACTTAACGATGTCGGTGATATGACATAATCTCGGCGTGCTGTCAGCTTCACTCCGCGGACGCTCGGAGCGGGGCCTTTACGGGGACGTGATCGAAGAGCTCGACGCCAGCACGGGAGAAATTGTCGCTTTACTCAAGGAACTCGACCTCGACCAAAACACGATCGTTGTCTACACCTCTGACAACGGGCCGTGGAGCAACCACTTTTCGCCGAAATACACGGCCAATATCGAGCAGTATGCAGGCTCGGCGGGACCTTTACGGGGCGCCAAAGGCACGACCTGGGAGGGCGGCATCCGGGTTCCGTGTGTGATGTGGGGGCCAGGGTACATCCCTGCCGGCGCGGTCACGAGTGAAATCGCAACGACGATGGATCTACTCCCTACCTTCATTGCAATGGCCGGCGCCGAATTGCCTTCCGACCGTACGCTGGACGGCCGCGACATTTCTCCGTTGATGCTGGGCGAACCCAGTGCCAGGAGCCCGCACGAAGCGTTCTATTACTACCGGGAAACCCATCTCGACGCAGTCCGCAGCGGCCCATGGAAACTCGTTTTTCCGCGGCCGAGGAGCGGCGAGTCCGAGTGGTTGCTCTCGAGCGCGTGGGTGGTGGGTTTTTTGGGCGAGGCCCTCGAGCCCGTCACGGAACTCGAACTCTACAACCTAAGGTTGGATATCGGCGAGCGGAACAACGTCGCAGCGCTGCACGCGGATGTTGTGGAGCGCCTCACCGCATTAGCGGATAAGGCCCGCGCAGAGCTCGGCGACTACGATCGGGTCGGGAGCGGCGTGCGATTCTTCGAAGAGGGGCCAAAATGGCCGCGCCGACAGAGGTGGATCTCGCAGTAGGCGCTACGTCCTGACCTACTCGTGTGGTGCCAGCGCCCGACTCGCCATGAGCGATGGCGCCTCGGCCTTCCAGCCTCGGAGAAGAATTGGGAGACGGCATGCGAGCTCCGTCAGCTCGGCGCTAGGGCATCCTACTCGAATCCTTACCAAGGAATTCTAGAGACGCGCTCATCGGCTACGGCTGAAGTACCGTGAGATTTCTAGGAACGCGTCTAGCCCGGTCAGAAGCGTATCCCGCAACCCGCTGTTGGTCTGTAATCAACCATTTCACATGGGCGCCGTGAAGTCGAGTACTGGATTATCGCTGTTCATGCCAGCCCTCGTTTTGTTGCTGCTATGGGTTCCCGCCTTGCCCGCGGAGTCCGTTCGCTCCTATCGGCAGTGGAGAGCCTACGGCGGCGGTCCCGAGAGCATCCAGTATTCCGCTCTCGACCAAATCAACCGCAAAAATGTCCACCGCCTGAAGGTTGCCTGGAGCTTCGACACCGGCGATGCGTACTCCGGCTCGGAGATGCAATGCAACCCTATTGTCATCGACGGCGTTCTCTTCGCTACGACGCCGCGGCTGAGGGTCATCGCGCTCGATGCAGCCACAGGGAAACTCCATTGGAGCTTCGACCCTCATGAAGGACCGAAGACCGATCGTCTGCGTCGTAACCGCGGCGTCACTTGGTGGGGCGCCGGCCGGCAGGAGCGGTTGTTCTTCGTCTCTCGGAACTTTCTCTTCGCTCTAGATGCCCGTTCCGGCAAGCCGATTTCCGATTTCGGCGACACGGGTCGTGTTGACCTCCGGGAGGGCCTTGGGCGCGATCCCGAAACGATCTCCATCTCGGCTACCACCCCCGGCGTCATCTACAACGACCTGCTCATCCTCGGCAGCATCCTCAGCGAAGCTCTCCCCTCGCCCCCCGGTGACATCCGGGCCTACGACGTGCGGACCGGAGAGCTGCGCTGGAGCTTCCACACGATTCCCCATCCGGGCGAGTTGGGGTACGAGACCTGGCCGAAGGACGCCTGGAAATATAGTGGGGGCGCGAACAATTGGGCCGGCATGAGTTTGGATGAAGAGCGCGGTTTGCTCTTCGTGCCCACCGGGTCGGCGGCCTTCGATTTTTACGGCGCCAACCGCCTGGGAGACAATCTGTTCGCGAATTCTCTGATCGCGCTGAAGGCGGAGACAGGCGAGCGTGTCTGGCATTTTCAAGCCGTCAAGCATGACGTTTGGGATCGTGACTTTCCGGCCCCGCCCCGTCTCGTCACCGTGAAGCGTGACGGGAATCTGATCGACGCCGCGGCGCAAATCACAAAATCCGGTCACGTATTCGTCTTCGAGCGCGAAACCGGTAAGCCGCTTTTCCCGATCGAATATCGCAAGGTTCCCGCTTCCGATGTCGACGGCGAGAAGCTGGCGGCGACCCAACCTTTGCCCTTGAAACCGCCGCCGTTCGCCCGCCAAATCTTCACCGAAGACATGGTCACCAAGCGGACCCCCGAGGCGCACGAGGCCGTTCTCAAACGCTTCCGGCAAGTCCGCGGCGGGGAGCAGTTCACGCCGCCCAGTCTTCAAGGAACGATCTTGTTTCCTGGGTATGACGGCGGTGGCGAATGGGGCGGCTCTGCTTTCGACCCCGCCACGGGCCTTCTCTATGTCAACGCTAACGAAATGCCCTGGATCCTCAGACTGGCGGAGCGTACTCAGCTGGAAGCCGGAGCGACCTCGCGGAACCTGTACCTCGATTACTGCGCCGGCTGTCATGGAAAACAGCTGGGCGGTAACCCACCCGAGTTTCCCTCCCTCGTTGCCATCGGGGACAGGTCTAAGCCGCGCGAAATCTCACAGGTCATTCGTCAAGGCGCCGGCCGCATGCCGGCGTTTGCGAACCTGCCGCGGCAGGCGGTTCAGGCGCTGGTGTCCTATCTCGTCTCGGGTGAAGACACAGAAGTTGAGGTTCCGGCTCCCTCGCCCATGGACCTCAAGTACAAGCACGACGGGTACAACAAGTTCCTCGATCCCGACGGCTATCCCGCTGTCGAGCCTCCCTGGGGCACGCTGAATGCGATCGATTTGAACAAGGGGGAGATCGTCTGGAAGATCCCTTTCGGTGAGTTTCCTGAGCTGGCCGAGCAGGGGCTGCGCAACACCGGCAGTGAAAACTATGGCGGCCCCGTGGTCACCGCGGGCGGTGTCTTGTTCATCGGCGCGACCAATCATGATCGCAAGTTCCGTGCCTTTGACAAGACTAACGGCAAGCTCCTATGGGAAACTACGCTGCCGGCGGCGGGGAATGCCACTCCGGCCGTGTACGAGGTCGACGGCCGAGAGTTCGTCGTGATCGCCGCGGGCGGTGGCAAATGGGGCAATGCTTCCGGCGGCACCTATGTCGCCTTCGCCCTTCCCCAGCCTACTCAGTGAGGATAAACGCAAAACTCCAGACTCCAGATCTTTGTCAGGTCAGCCCATCCGAGTATCAATCGAGCCGCGCTCTGCTCGGCGTG
>JAKZVK010000362.1:0-6157 GCA_047516085.1 Bryobacterales bacterium | reverse complement strand
GCCGACTCCCCGGTCACTAGATTTGTCTATGAGGACAATACTAGTAGATCGACCAGAGGGGTCAACCCCTCCCGGCCATGCGCCGCGCCCGAGCAACCACAACCAGCAACAACACCCCCTCCCCCTCATCGATCTCGTTCTCACCTCGTCCTCGATCCTCTCCGCCTCCCCTCATCGCTCCAATTCTCACCCCACCCTCCATCCAATTCTCACCCCCACCCTCCATCCAATTCTCACCCCCACCCTCATCCAATTCTCACTCCCACCCTCATCCAATTCTCACCTCCATCCACTTCTCTCCCCTCATCGCTCCAATTCTCACCCCCACCTCCATCCAATTCTCACCTCATCCTCCATCCAATCCACTCCCCACCTCCATCCACTTCTCTCCCCTCACCCATCCAATTCTCACCCCCTCAAATTCCCTTTTTTGAATCTCAACAACCTTCATACCAATGCACCTCCGGTGCGGGGCCGTTACAATATGTTGCCGGGAGCCCCGGAAAGCGCGCAGAATCAAGGCCCTCACGGACGCGCGCGAGCGGGCAGAGATGAGACGCAAAGCCAAGGCTGAAGAAGCGCGCGCGAGCGCAGCGCCAGGCCAAGGAGGAGGCGCGCCGGCTACCCGCTAGGCGACTGGCACGCGGCGGCGGTGTGGAGGATCGCGCGGCGGCATGGAGTGTCTTAGCGGCCGCGCTGTCGGAGATCGTAGAACATGAAGCCGTTGATGCTGACGACCGATTCGAGATGCCTCCAGCGAGCGTCGTCATCGGGATCGCGGCAGCAGTAGCCGAGGGCGCAGACGACGCCTCCGAGGGGGTAGCTTCGCCGCCCTTCCGCCTGAACGGAAGGGCGGACGCAAGGCCGAGACCGCCAAGCCCGACCCGTCGTCCGCGTTCCCGCCCAGGCCCCCTGGATGTCCTGAATGGATGGGGCGCTCGATTCTCCCCCGCTGGTCAAGTCCGCTCTCGCGGATCAACTCATCCCGAGCGCGACGGCGGCAACCGTCAATAGGGTGATCACCAGAACGAAATCGGCCGGACCGCGAGAAGCCAACGCGAGCCTGAGTGGGCCGACGGATAACCGGAGACGGTGTTTTCTCGTCATATGAAGAGTTCCTTGACCAGCCCGGCGCGGACGGTCCTCGCCTGGAGGGCGGTCATAGAGGTGTTGCTCTGCGGGAGTTGGTTTCGGCTGCGGACGGTCGAGGTCGACAGTCCTGGCCTGCAGCGTCCAACGCTTCTCCAATCTCCATGGTGCATTCCGCCAATTGTTCAGCCTTGGGCTGAGGCTTCTCGCGTGCCTTCATCGCGATTGCGTCGCGCGAGACATGCCCGACCAAGTGGTCGCCGAACCACCGGGACGAGGACCGATCGCGGTGAGTGTCACGCCTTCGGGCAGTTGTGGTATACATGTATATCAACGCCGGAAGGCTCGACTCATGAAACAGGCTGCCGTGCGTCTACCCGATGCCACCTACGACCGTTTGCAAGCTCTCGCCGCTCGCACGGGCCGCACCGCGACGTTCTACATTCGCGAGGCGATCGAGCAGCATCTCGAAGATCTCGAGGATCTGTACACCGCCGAGAAGGCAGTCATCGAACACCGCAGGTCCGGCGGGCGCACCCTTTCGCTCGACGAGTTGGACCGCCATCTTGACCTGGAGAGTTGAGATCGCGGAGAGCGCGGCCAGGCAGATCAAGAAGCTTGGGCCGTCCGCTGCGGCACGCGTCCGCGACTACTTGCGCGATAGGATTGCGCCGCTCCAGGACCCACGCCAGCTTGGAAAGCCGCTGCGGGGCTCCGAGCTCGGCGCCTTTTGGCGCTATCGTGTCGGGGACTACCGCATCCTCTGCGAGCTTTGCGACGACGAGCTGTTGGTGCTCGTGATCGAGGTCGGTCATCGCCGTTCGATCTACACCCGTCCCTGACCTCCAGCGCCGGGTTGACGGGATCCCGGTCAAGCGCTCCGCGGGGATCGACGTCAACGAAGGGCGGACCCAAGCGAGCGGGAC
This sequence comes from Bryobacterales bacterium, assembly GCA_047516085.1. Lineage (GTDB taxonomy): Bacteria > Acidobacteriota > Terriglobia > Bryobacterales > UBA6623 > JAKZVK01. The sequence goes on along the minus strand of JAKZVK010000362.1, from coordinate 4,142 downwards.
TACCGCACTCGGTTCCTCACATGCCAGGTTCGGCGCCCATCCAGTCCGATCAGTTCGACACCACGGCGACGGTCACGGTGCTGCTCGTCTCGAGCACGCTGGCGGTGGCTCCGCTGATCCGCCTGAACGTGGAGCCTTCCGCGAGCAATGGTCTCCGCGAGCGGTCCCAGGTCATGGTGGACAAGGCAATGACGGTAAAGCGGGACAAGCTGGGGTCGCGCCTCGGCCCCCTCGATGACGACGCCTTGGTCGCCGTCATGTGCCGCCGAAAACGCTCATTCGAGACCCTTCGGTTCGGTGGGGTGGAGCTCCAAAGGACATTCATAGTAGCCCGCGCGGTACCCCACCCTCTCGAGACCTTCACGGTTGTCCACTGTATCAGGCTCCTTGTTTTCGCGATCCTCCTGGCCGTCCCAATAACCATGAGAATAGTCCGATTTGTTGTGATTTCCCGGGCCATAGCCGTCGCGATATCCGGCGGCGAAAGAACTATAAGAGGATGCTGCGTGAAAGCCGGGGGAGTTGGGCCCAAATTGGGTCAAGGCGGCGGGTTTATCATTTCGGCGATCCTCTATCCCTAACGTCCAGCCATCCTTGTATTCCTCTAAACTGTTCCAGCTATCCTTAGTGAAGTATAAGGTACCGTCGCCATCGTTCTCGTCGGAAAGCACGGCACTGGATCGGTAAGCAGTTCGGTAGCCGATGGCGAAATCGCTGAGCGTGACGAGGCCTGAAGGGGGGCGATAAGGCTTGCCGTTGTTGCGGTCGCCTTCGCCTTCCAGCATTCCGGCCGCGCGACCGCCTTGGTAACCGACGTGATAGCCCTCGATCCAGAACCTTTTATCACTTTCAGACATATAGGGATCAAAATCATCACCCGAGCATGGATTGTAAATTTCTCCTGCATCTCGGTCGGCCGTGCCCTTCAAGCTTCCTTTTGTGTAATGATCGCCTGGGAGGTGAGCGCAACGATAGCCCGTGAGGTAGCCGATGGCGAAGCAGCTGATGTAAACAGGATCCCCTTCTGGCGGCGGACGATCTGGCGAACTCTCGATAGCGCCCATGTAAAACTGATATTCGTTCTCGTTGTCGGCATAGCCCTTGGCCAGTCCGGCCATGTAACCGCCATGGTATCCGTCGAAGTATCCCACGGCATAATTGGAAGAATTTACCGAAAGCGGCTCGCTGAGCACATCCGCATTCGGTTTGCCAGCCCTGGCGTCCATTTCTCCCTGCGCTTTGCCAACCCTGTAGAGCATCGTATCTTCGCCGCGGAAGCCGATGTTATAACCCAAGGCTAGAAAATCGAGATCATTGCCATTCCGATATCTCTCATAGCGCTTGTTGAAGGGTTTGTCCTGACCAACGTCAGCAGCTCCCAACGCCATTCCATCTTTGATAAATCGATGAATGAACGGAATGGCAAGCCGAAGCACTGAACTCTGAGACCGCGCGGGAACTCCTGTATACTTGAGGATCGTATTCAACTCCTCTGATTCATCGTCTCCTATACGGAAGGAAATGATTTTAGTTTTTTTACGGAAGGCGCCGCTTATATTCGGTTTTTTAAGGTTCATGCTTCGCGCTCCTGTTCTTTGAGGTAATCTCGCCCATTCGGACAGTCTGGCGGCTCGGTTACAGCGTATTCCGCTTGATGTTTAGGCCGCTAGAATCCCCTTGAATCGATCTTTCTGTTGCTGCTGTTGCGCCACAGCCGCTCGATGAGGATGTTGTCCATGCACCGGCCCCTGCCGTCCATCGAGATCCGGATGCCGCCCGCCTGCAGGCGGGCGGTGAGAAGGCGAGTGGCCCCGGCTTTTCCGGGGCCACTCGTGGTGTACTCGTCAGTCTTCCTCGTCATCCGAACCGTCGTGTAGGAGACCTGCCGCCCAGCCCACCATTGCACCCCAGTCTTCCGAGGAAGGGTCCCGGCCCCAACTCTCTGCGAGCCGCTCAGCCGCGCCATCCGGTATGTCGTCAAACCTTAGGGACATATTATTATCCTTGTCTGTCCGGCACTGGTCCCGGCCGGAGTGGGATCGGCTCTCCTGAGCCTGCCGCGCAGTTTATCATACAGTTATCTATGACACGAGCTTTTTTGTGTACGACAAGTAATTTGTAAACATTCAATAATATCAGATAGTTACAGGAGACGGGCGGTTTTCGGGGTCGATTTCAGCCTGCGAACGCGGGCCGAGCCGGTTTTTTCGATGGCTAGAGGTACTTTGCGACGGCGCCGCGTTCGGCCTTCGCGCCGGCGCTGTAGTGGGCGACCATGCGGGCGGTTTTCCAGCCGCCGGAGAGCATCACTTCGGTTGTGGACGCGCCGCGCGCGGTCAGCTCGGAGGCGTGGCCGACGCGGCCGGAATGGGCGCTCACCCCCTCGATGCCGGCGGCGCGGGCTGCCGCGGCGAAGCGGCGGCCGATGGACTGGCCGTTGATACCGCCGAACACCCTGGCACGGGGATCGGCGTCTGCGGGCCGGATCGCGGCCAGCGCGTCTGCGGCCCCGTTCTTGACCAGGCGGATATCGCTTTCGTTGCCGGCCTGGTCGGTCTTGGAGCGGCGGACCCGGATCCGGAGCGCGCCCGGGATGTCGGCGGCCGGCTCGATATCGCGCCATTCGAGCGCGGAGGCTTCGGAGCGGCGCAGCGCGGCCTGGAAGAGCACGCCGGCGATGGCGGCGTCCCTGTCCCTGCCGTCGCGCCGGGCGGTGGCGACGATCGCGGCCACGTCTTCGGCCCCGACCGGGCGCGCCTGGCCGCGCGCCCGGTCGGCGTGATCGCGCTTCACGATGCGCAGCGCATCGGCGGTCATGGGGCCGCGCGGGTTGGGCCAGCCGGCAATCCTGGCGAGGAAGGCGGCGGCTGCGGCGGCCTGGGCGATCGAGGCCGGCGCCAGGCCGTCTGCAGCGAGGCGGAAGACGTGCTCGGCCAGGGTGGCGTCCGAGAGCGGCCGTCCGGCGAGTGTGGCGTCCAGGCGCTCGAGGGCGGCCCGGTAGGCGCGCCGTGTCGCGGGTGCGCGGGCTTCGAGCGCCAGCGCGGCGGCGCGCGCCCGCTCGGCCGGGAGCCTGGCCACGGGCCGCGCGCCCGCCTCGTCCCTGTCTCGGGCCGCTGCGGTCATGGCGTTGCCTCCCTGGCACAATCAACGATAACTGCAATTAGCGGTGATTTCGGACCGGAGGCAACGCCATGACCGCAGTGGCCTTCCGCCGGCGCGATCTTGCCGTCTAGCCGCACGGGCAGGAACGGTTGGTACGGCATCGTCAGTCTCCTTCGCCAGTCCGTCTATGGGCGTCTCGCCGGCTACGACGATGTCAACGACGCCGACCGGCTCGGGCGTGATCCCGCGATGCGCTGGATCGTCGGCGGCAAGGCGGTCGAGCGCGGCGGGGCATCGACCAGCCAGATGGGGCGGTTCGAGACCGGGCTGCTGGCGAACAACGAGAACCTCGCGGCCGATTACTCCGTTGTCGTCGTGCTCTCCGGTCTGCTGCCTCCGAACGCGCCGATCATGTCGGTCCTCTTGACGGTCCCGCCCATGTGCTCGTGCTCGGCGCCCATGAACAGGCCGGTGACGAAGCCCTGCTCGTAGTCGTCGCCCTTCACGTTCTCAAAATAGTTCCCGCTGATCTCGACCTTGTAGTCGATGTTGCGGGTGTGGAACCAGCGATCCGAGTCGTCGGTCGTGTCGGACTCGAATCGGTTCACGAAGTAGATGTCCTCGAAACTCAGGTCCTGCTCGTTGCCGTCGGTTCCCACCGTCGTCAGGTCGACCTCGAGCGCGGCATCCCCTGCGATCGGCGACGGGCCGGAGAAGCCCAGCAGAGCGCCGCTCCACGTGACCGTACCGGTCAGGTCAGTGTTGTCGTCCAGGTCCTCATCCGGCTTGACGCCGCTGGCCCAGGGCTGCGGCAGTCCGTTGAAGAGGGCAACGCCGAAGCGAAGGTCCCCATCCTCCGACTCGCCCATGACATGGAAGGCGGTGTCCGACCATTCGCCCCAATCGTTGTAGATCGCGGTTTCCTGGCTCATGTACATGATTTGAAGGATTTCCCGGTCGATCTTGCTGATGACGTGACCGAGATTCGGGATGTACTCGCCGCTCGTGCCCATGATGCTGTCCGGGAACTCAACGCTGTC
>JAKZVK010000361.1:0-10489 GCA_047516085.1 Bryobacterales bacterium | reverse complement strand
CCGGTTGAACCTTCTCGATCCTGGCGGCAGCTGCGAAATCGTCGTCTAGCGAACAGCCGCTAGACCCGCGCGACATCGGGCATGAGAACCTTGTTCTCTACCGGAACTGTGACGAGCGCCGACGGGCTCGAGCTCTCGTTGGGGCGAGTCAGCCTCGAACGCTACCCCGAGCTGCGCTCCTACTCACGGGGCGAGATCTACGGTCACGGCGACCAATTGTCGCCCGGCGGGCTATTTCTGGCTGCCCGGATGGCCAGGAGCCTCGATGTGCGACCGGGCGATCTCGTACTCGATGTCGGCTGTGGCCTGGGAGAGTCATCGATCTTCCTGGCGAGGCACTACGGCGTCAAAGTCGTGGCCATCGATCTGGGCACGCCCGCGCGGCTGCTGAGCAAGAAGTTCGCCGAACGCGGCTATCGTGACACGATCATTCCCCTGAACCTCGATATCGCCGAGCCTCTGCCCTTTGCCGAGGAGTATTTCGATGCAGTGTTCTGCATGACGTCGATCCACTACTTCGGGGTAACGACGAAGTTCTTGCGGCACCTGTTGCGTCACTTGAAGACGGGTGGGCGATTCTCGGTAGGGAACACTTGCTTTGATCGAGAGATCTCACCCGACCACGTACCGGACATCTACCGGACCACTCCGCCGGGAAACATATTGGATGGCTGGGAGAGTGAGTGCTCGAGGTACCACTCGCCCGCTTGGTGGCGGCGCCTGTTCGACGACTCCGAGATCGTGAAGGTCATCGAATGCGCGGAGCTCGAGGACGGCCCCGCCATGTGGGAGGACAAATTGGCCTATGACTTGGAAAAGTCTGGCTGGAAAGAGGAGGTGATCGAGAGCCTGAGATGGAAGATCGATCAAATTCTCCACGGTCGCGCTCACACGCCGCGCTTCACCTTCTTCGTGGCGGCCATGGAGAAACTGTGAACTGACGGAAAAGGCCGCCGAACACCCGCGTTTTTTCTGCAAACGCTTACTTGGATAAGGAGGTTTTACGATGGCAGGACTACCCGATCCCGGTATGGTTGTGGATTGAGACCGCTAATGGCGGCTAGCCAAGAAATTGTTGGAACCGCGACTCGCCCAAGAGTAGGAGAGGAATGAACAAGACGCGCAAATTGTTTGTCCTCGTCGAGTTGTTCGCATGGGCGCGGCGTCGGCGTTCAGACGCGCACCTTCTACCGAACCGTGGATAAGGACTTCCTGAAGAGCCATGGCGATCAAAAGGGAATGGAGCCCGCCGCGCCGGGTTGTTGTTGAGCCTTTGCCTTCCCACTGTGAGGGCGCATCGTAGAGCGTAAGGGTATGCGGTTATGAGCTGGCTCGAGCTTTGGTGGATCTTCCCCGCCGCTATCGCCTTTTCGACCATCGCCATCGGCTCTGGTATTTCCGGCGCCCTGTTCTTCAGCCCTTTTTTTATGCTCGTCGTCGGCTTGAGTCCCGTCCAGGCGGTAGGGGCAGGTCTCCTCACTGAAGTCTTCGGCATGGGAAACGGCCTTCGGGCCTACGTCTCCGCCAAGCTCGTGGATTACGCGACGGCTCGCTGGCTTCTGATCGGGGCAGTTCCTGGGGTGATCTTGGGAGCCGTTCTGGCCGACGCTATCCCAAGCCGAGTACTGAAGGGTATCTTCGGCGTCGGGTTGCTGATACTCGCCGGCTTTCTCATTCTCGTGCGCAGCCCGGAGGAGTGTGAGCCTGGCGATCGCGCGGTGCCGCTCATCGACCGTAAATCGAAGGGCAAGGGCGTTACGCTGATCCAGGCCAAAGACGGATCCGTTTACGAGTACCCGACCTGTTGGCGCCCTCCCGGGGTTGCCATGGCCGCGGTGGGCGGCGTTCTCACCGGGATGATCAGCGCGGGACTTCCCGAGATTTCGACCACCCAGCTCGTCGTACGCTGCCGTGTACCTCCTCGTGTCGTGATCGCGACGAGCGTGTTCACGATCGCCGTGGTGGCCTCCCTGGGGGCGGCCGTGCATGCTCTCAACGCGACGCCGGTCTGGAACGTCGTCGCTTGGAGCATCCCCGGCGTTCTCGTTGGAAGCACTATTGGGAGTAAACTTGGCAAGTACCTTCCCGCGAAGCTAATGGAAAAGGGCCTCGGCGTCGCGTTTGCCTTGGTCGGACTCCTGGTCCTGGGTCTGGAGTTCGGCAAGTAGTCTGAGCAACCTAGGCAGCAGATCGTCGCCGCAGCGGCCCGAAAAAGATCTCGTAATCGCAAGACGCTGGCTCGTCGGCAAAGATCCAAAGCATTCGTATCTGGAATCCACGAACCTGAATCGATGACGCGGGACTCGGTCTCTGTGAGGCCGAACGCGTTTCGTTGCCCCGTCGTAGCGACCGTGATAGATTCTTTTTTCTCCGATGTTCCGAAAACAAGTTTAGGACAACGGACTTGCCATTCTCAACATACGAATGCCCCACTGCGCGCTGGGCGGCCCTTAGTGTCGGGCTGCGGCGGGGAAGCCGCCACGAGAGCGGCCCCGCACACTTCATCGAGCATAGGGTCTTCAAGGGGACCGCGCGGCGAGTCAAGCCCAGATCGCGCAAGAGCTCGACGAGATCGCCGGCGAGTCCGACGCGTTCACTTCGCAGGAATATGCGGGTTTTTCAAGCCAAGATGCTTGGCGAGCACGTGCCCCGCGCGGTCGACCTCCTCACCGACATCGTGCTCGCGCCGAGATTCGACGCCGAAGAGCTCGAGCGCGTACGGATGGTGATCTTCGAAGAGAAGAGTGACAGATAGGCGATTCTATTCCGTGAAACACGATCGAATCGCCGCATGGACGAGCGCTCAGCTGCCGACGCCGCCACCTCCGAGCTTCGGTAACTTCGTTCGTATTATCGGTCCTGCCGCTATTCTGCTCGGCACGTCGATCGGCAGCGGCGAATGGCTGATCGGTCCAGCCGCCGTAATACGGTACGGCACTGGCCTGCTCGGAATCGTTACCGTGGCCGTGGTGCTGCAAACGATCTTCAACACCGAAGTGATGCGATACACGGTGAGCACGGGAGAACCGATATTGACGGGGTTCATGCGGCTCGGGAGGAGACCTCGAGCTTGGGGACTATTCTATGTCGTCTTCGGCTTTCTTCATCTGGGGTGGCCGGCATATGCGGCGACGTCCGCTGCCGTCCTCTTTGCAGCGGTTAACGGACGCCTTCCTATCGACGCGGACGCGAGCTCGGTGACCCGGTACGGTTACGTGACGCTTTTCCTAGCGCTTGGAATTCTGATCTTCGGGAAAACCGTGGAGCGCACGCTCGAGCGCGTTTGTTGGACGCTCATGTCCGTCGTTTTCACATTTCTGATCGTCGTCAACCTGGCGTTCGTACCCGCATCCGTCTGGTGGTCGACGCTCAAAGGGTTCGTGTTCATCGGGCCTTTTCCGGACTCGGTAGATTGGAGCCTGATCGGGGCTTTCGCAGCCTATGCGGGGGCCGGAGGTATCACCAATCTCATGTTGTCGAACTGGGCGCGCGACCGCGGATACGGGATGGGGTCGACCGTTGGAGCGATCGGAGGCGCCGTTCGTGGCGATCCGGCAAGGCTCAGCCCAACCGGTAAAATCTTTCCGATCAACAAGAAGAGCCTCAAAGACTGGAAATTGTGGATGGGCTACGTACGGGCCGAGCAGTTCGGCATCTGGTGCTTGTTCTGCCTTCTGGGGATGTTCTTGACGGTCAATACGGCCGTGGGAACGATACCGGCCGGCACGGACATTACCGGTCTAGCGGCAGGAGCCTACCAGGCCGAGTATCTTCGATCCGCGGTCGGTGAGTTCATGTGGCTTTTGACCTTGCTCAACGGCTTCTGGATTCTGCTATCGACACAGCTGGTCGTCATGGACGGCCTCGTTCGCGTGACGACAGATGTCGTGTGGACCGCCTTTGCCGAGATACGTCGCCTCTGCAGGGACGACGTCCGCAAAGTCTACTACGGGATCCTCGGCGGCTTTGTCGTGTGGGGGAGTTTTACATTGAACCTGGCGAAGCCGATCGTACTCGTACTGATCGGTGCCAACGTTGCCGGGTTCATTCTGTCGTTCTCGGCCATACATATCATTTTCGTGAATCGACGGTTACTACCTGAGCCGTTGCGAGCGTCGTGGATCTCGGAAGCCTTGATGGTGGCCGTCTCCGTCTTCTATGGCTTTTTCGTCGTGATGAACTTACGGTCGATGTTGATCTGAACATCATCGAATTGCGGCGAGGCGCTCTGGGAGAGAGAACCGGACGCGTGCTGCCGGCTCCGGAAATTCCTTCCGCTCGAAGCGACGCTAAGCGGATTCGAGGCATGGATCACGGCGATCCGCCGCGATCAGACTGCGAATCACACGCATAGCGCGTGGGCCGAGATCGACGAGCGTTTCGGTGTGGTGAAGGTCAACCCGCTCATCGAATGGACGCGGACGACGTGTGGCACAATCTCGGTTTCGCATTAACGACACTTTCGGTACATCATGTCGCTGGTATTGTTGTGAACTTCGTGTGGGTCAGAGGACATTTCGACCGCCCACGCCATCGGCACCGCCTCGACCACGTGCCGAAAAACGGAGAGCGAACCAGAGTCGAGCGCCATTGGCGCTCCGGTCTCTTCCTCGGGTACCATCGCAAACCCGCGGTGAACGACCCTGGCAGATCCAGGAGGTATTCGATGCGTGCACTGGCCCTTCTAGCTACGGAGATCGCACTTCTCGTCGCCCTAACGACCAACGCCGGCGCAACGCCGCCTCTATCCGCATCGTCCCCGGCAGATGACCCAAAGGTGACGGCTCAAATCGGCTTGTTCTCGGCGTGGCTCGAAGGTCAGATCGCGATCCGCGGACTGCCTGGCGTGGTCGTGGGCGTCGTCTCCGACCAGGATCTCATCTGGGCAAGGGGCTTCGGCCACGCCGACGTCGACGCCGCTCGGCCTATGCAGTCCGACACGCGCTTCCGCATGGCGTCCCACAGCAAGCTCTTCACAGCAACCGCGATCATGCAACTGCGTGAGGAGGGTAAGGTCCGGCTCGATGATCCGGTCACGGACTACCTACCTTGGTTCGGCTTCGGGCTGGCCGCACCGGACGATCCTCCGATTACGATCGAACATTTGCTGACACACAGCTCCGGCCTGCCCCGCGAGGCGGGATCCCACTGGAGCGATCTCGACTTCCCGACAAGCGGCGAGGTACGGGAGCTGATGGTCCACCGCCAAGCAGCATTCTCACCTGAAGTCCGTTGGAAGTACTCGAACCTCGCCTACACGATCGCGGGCATGGTGGTCAAAAAGGTCTCGGGCATGAGCTGGGCGGACTACCTTCAACAGAACATTTTCGACCCACTCGGGATGAGCTCTTCGAGCGTCGATCGTGAAGACCCCAAGATGGCAACGGGCTACGGCCGGCGAATGCCCGACGGGTCGCGTGAGGTTTTCCCTTTCGTGGACGCGCGGGGAATGGCTGCCGCGACCGGCTTGACCTCCACCGTCGAGGACATGGCGCGCTTCGTCTCGGCCCAGTTCCGCACCGGTTCCCGCGGCAAGGACCGGTTGCTCCGCACGGCGTCCCTTCGGGAGATGCATCGGGTGCGTATGCTCGAAAACGATTGGACGAGGGGGCAGGGGATCGGCTTTAGCGTCCGGCGCATCGACGACAAGCTCTACGTCGGGCACGGAGGAGGGTACCCCGGTTACACGACCAATACGAACATTCAGCTCGACTCGAAGGTGGGCGTGATCGTGTTGACCAACACGAACGACTCGAACCCGGGTCAGATAGCACGGCAGCTGATGAGCACCGTTGGCGAAGCCGTGGCCGCAGTGACGAAGCCGGAGCCGGACGTCGTCGCGTGGGATCCGGCCTGGGAGCGATTCGCGGGCGTCTATCGCAGTCGAGGTGGCGAGACGCGCGTCCTCGTCATGAACAAGCGGCTAGTCACGATGAACCCTTGGGCCACCAGCATCGGCGATCCGACTGAGCTCGAGCCTATCGGTGACGGCACGTTCCGGGTGCTCGCCCCCACGGGCGGCGGTCCCGTCGGCGAGATCGTCCGCTTCGTCGAACAGAACGGTCAGGTCGTACGGATGATCAGGGGAGACTCCTATTCGGACCGGGTTCCCGAATAAGAGGAGTGTGCTCGCTTTCAACGTCGTGGGCGATACACCTCCTGCGTGAGGTTTTGCCTCGGCGCTAAGGCGGGCCGGGAGGCTGAGCTTAGAATTGCCCTCGGACTAACGACTCTTTAGGTTTAGGAGAAACGAATGGAAGCCTTTTTTGCGGAGCACTGGCGATCTCTTCTAGTACTCACCGGCGTCGCGATAGCTGTTGGCTCGGGGCATACGTCGATCCACGCTGCGCCGGCGCAATTACCGCAGCCACCGGGCACGTTTTCGATTCTCGGCTACGATCCCGACACGGGCGAGGTTGGCGGGGCGATACAATCGAGATCCTTCTCGGTCGGCAGCCGCAACATTTGGGCGGAGGTAAATGTCGGCGCCGTCGTAACGCAGGCGACGGTGGACGTCAGCTACGGGCCACAGGCGCTGCGGTTGCTCACGGAGGGGATGGAGCCTGCGGCGATCGTCGCCGAGCTGTGGGAGAACGACCCCGATCCTCTACCGATAGAGTGGTCCAAGCAGGGTCGCCAGTTCGCCGTGATGAACACGAAAGGTGAATACGCGGCGTTCACCGGCCCCAAGGCCAGTGAGTGGGCTGGGCACCGGGGAGGAAAGTACTGTACGGCGCAGGGGAATATCCTCGTGAGCGAGGCCGTCGTCAACAGCATGGTCGAGGCGTTCGAGAAAACGTCCGGCCATCTGTCGCGACGGCTGCTCGCCGCGCTCGAAGCCGGACAAGCAGCCGGTGGCGACAAACGCGGTCAGCAGGCCGCGGCGATGATTATCGTCAAGGAGGACGCCGGCATCTGGCTAAACAACAACACCGTTTTGCGCCTGCAGGTCGATGATCACGCCGAGCCGATCAAGGAGCTGGGACGGCTCATCGACAAGTGGGATGAGACCAACGAGCGATCGCGGCAGCCGACGCGCTAATTAAGGAACAACAACAGGCATCGATCAAGCCGGGCGCACGACGAGCCCAGATTTCGTCCACCGTCGGCGGTGAGGTCTTTGAGGGTGGTCCACGTTCCCGGTACGGTCTCGGCGGGCATGGCTTACATGTATTCGGAGGTGAAACATGAAGAGAAGAGAATTTCTATCTTACGCCGCTGCTGCGCCCGCCGCGGCATATGCGGGCGTAGCTTGCACCGAGAAAAAAACTGGCGAGCAGGCGACATCCGGCACGCATGATCTCGTTCTAAAAAATGGTCGAATCCTGGACGGTTCCGGTAGCCCGTGGTTCAACGCAGATATTGCGTTGAAAAATGGAAGAATAAGCAAAGTTGGCAGAGTCGACGAAGAAAAAGCTGACCGAATCATAGATGTCGAAGGACTCTTCGTCAGTCCGGGTTTCATCGACATCCATAACCACTCTGACACGAGCAAATCAACCGGACTCCGCGCCACGCCCCAACAGTCGTGCGAAGATCATGAAATGAGTGACCAGCAGCAACGGCACGAGAAATGTCGGTATGTACCAGGCCGCCCCGAAGTCTGGTGCCACATTCAAATGTCGGAGCGCATTCAGAAGGTCGACCGTGCCGATAATATTGAAGAGCCAGACCAGCGCCGGCGCCCCGCCCCAGCGCGTCCGAAGGGCGATGAGCGCAATTAACGCCAGAACACCCGTAAGTAAATCACCATAGGCGGCAGGAATAGCGAAAGCTTCTGGCAGCGGTCGCGCAACGACTCCGGGGACGAGGAACACCATTCCAACGTGGCGAAACGCGTGCGGCAGCGTCAGCCAGAAGAGAGCCTGGTGCCGCGGCTCGTGATCCAGCCATGGGGTCAACAACCACTTTGCTCACCGCCAAGAAAGTCGAGGAGCTTCGCAACGAGGTGCTCCCGCAAGGAACGTCGGGGGAATCAGCAGCTTAACGAGCGCGGGGAACCATACGGAGATTTGACAGGAAAATTAAGACTTGACCCGGGCAAGTTGGATGAGCTCAAGTCGATCTACGAGCAGGCGCTCGAGGCGATGAAGCACAACGAGCCTGATGCCCGGGCCGCCCACTGTTACGTCTCTGAAAAAGATAACGCGCTGTACGTCCGTGATGAGTTCAAAGACGCTGCGGCGCTGGCTTGCACCCGAGCCGCACCGCGCCCGGCCATTTCCCACAGTTGCTTGTGCGTCTTCGTCAAAGTGACGGCGCGACGAAACCTCCGAGCTCCGTCTCCAGGTGTTTGGCGACCGCCAAAACAATGTCCTCGCGCGCCGGTGACGCCAGGATTTGGACGCCGATCGGCAGTCCTTCCGGCGACGTGCCGCAGCGGACTACGGCGCCTGGCCAGCCTGTGATGTTATAGCTCATCGTGTACATGAACCCCGTGATGTCTTCCCATGTCGAGGCCGTGCCATGCAACTTGGCGGGCTCTGCGTTGACCGGGCAGATCACCACGTCGGCTTCGTCGAAAATCGACAGCATGCTGCTGCGGAAGTCGAACATTCGGGCGATCAGTGCATCGAGCTCCGCCGCGGGAATCGACGGCGGAGTCTGGTCGAGATCGACGTTCAACAAGCTGCTCTTTGTCGTACCGGCCTGGCGGCTCAGACGCTGAACGGCCGCGCCGCCGTCCCACTCGTAGAGGCGAGTGGCGAGCTCCAGGGTTTGGTCGACGCCATCCGGCCGGCGCTCCTCGACCGATGCGACGGCGGCCTCGAGGGCACTCGCCGCCTTTCGAACCGTCTCGACGGTCTCTGCAGTGGGGGTCATGACGCCGTTATCGGTGTGAAACGCGACGCGAAGGGCGGATAGCTCCACGGACGCTGGGTCTCCCAACGGCATCGGGACGATACTGGGATCGATGTTGTTGGGCCCGGCGATCAGCGGCAGAAGAAGTGTGAGGTCATCGACTGTCCGTGCCAGCGGCCCGAGCACCTGGAAATCGTCGAGCAGTCCGCCGAACGGGTAGATGTGACCCGTGCGCGGCACGCGTCCGGAAGTCGGCTTGATGCCGGCGATGCCGCAAAAGTGCGACGGCAGGCGGATACTGCCGCCGAAGTCCGAGCCGATGTCGAACGGCGTGCCGCCGGCGGCGACCAGCGCCGCGGCACCGCCGCTGCTGCCGCCCGAGGTCCGCTCGAAGTCCCATGGGTTGTTCGTCCGCCCGTAGATCAAGTTGTTGGTCTCGAAGGACAGCGTGAATTCCGGAGTGTTGGTCTTGCCCATCAGGATCGCTCCGGCATCCCGCAGGCGGGCAACGACAGTCGCGTCGCGCTCGGGAACGAAGCCCTTCCGACCCTGCGTGCCTCCTGTTGTGGGGAGGTCGGCCGTGTCCAGCGAGTCCTTGATTGTCATCGGCACGCCGTGCAGCGGCGGCAGGTCCTTACCACCGCGGGCCTCATCGGCAGCGCGGGCTTCGGCGCGGGCGTCGTCGGCGCGCAGCTGCACGACGGCGTTCAGGGCAGGGCTCACAGCCTCGATGCGGGCGAGATAGGTGTCGACTAGCTCTTGCGAGGAAAGCTCTCCGCGGCGAATCGCGCCCGCGAGCGCGACGACCGACGAGTTGTACAGTGGATCGGTGACCCGGGTCGTGTCCGAGCCGGCGGCATCCGTCGATGTGCCCGGCAGACTAGCTGCACCTCTGCCCTCACCGCCTCCTTCATTACCACTGCCGATGTCGTCCTGCGCCTTACCGCACGCTGGTAGCGCGGTGGCGATGGCCGCGGTGGAGAGCAACTTCACCGCGCCTCTGCGCGTGATCCTGTTCTCGGATCCCATTGGTCGACTCCTTTGTCTCGGTGGGAAACAACGGCGCGATTATTCCACACGGTCGGAATTGACGTCAACGAAGAGTTCGCTCGACCCGCTTCACCGAAACCCTCCGGGAACGACGCGATAATGCCGAGTTCAGGGACTGGTTGACGCTACTGGCGGTACGTGTGCTGTACGTCAACCAGGATTTCGGCGAGTATCTGGGCGTCGAGCTTTATCAAGAGATGTCCAGCCTGACATCGAGCATGTGCGGTCTGGGAGACTGGTTCTTCCGGCGATAAAAACGGCAGCAGGCGCGAGCGCGGGTTGGACATCTACTAGAATCGTCACCTTGACCCGCGAGCCCCACTGGTTGCCCCGGGGGCGGCGGCAGGCCCCGACCGTCTCCGGTTTGATGAAGAGTCGTCCTTTGGCTCTGGACGCGCGCTTCATGTTACGTTGATATGGGGCGCGGACACGCCTCTTCCAGCAGTGAGCCCATGAAGTCCAACCGCCAGTTCGTCGAAGATTTCTACTTCAAGATCTGGAACACCGGCGACGAGGAGATCGCCCATCGGATCCTCGCACCCGGCCTTCAGTTTCGCGGCTCCACCGGACCAGTGAAGCATGGAGTCGACGAGTTCCTTGATTACGTTCGCCACATTCGAGACGCGCTCAGCGACTA
>JAKZVK010000360.1:0-2928 GCA_047516085.1 Bryobacterales bacterium | reverse complement strand
GTCCTCTGGGGCATCGAAGGTCTCGGTTCAGGATACGACCAGTCCGGTCTCTGACGCAAGCATGGAGACTATAGTCGCGGTGTCACTGCTGGAGGGTGAGCTAATCTTAGTTGGGAATTGAAACGGCTCCAAACCCTGTGGGTTGATGAAGTTGCGAAACGACATCAACCCACGAGAAAGGAGCCGAGATGAGCAGTGTCCTACGATCGGTCAAGAAACGCAAGAAATCCCGTCGTCTGGGCGAGGTCAAGATCGTAAGCCGTGAGGAGTACGTCGAGTTCGACCTGGATGCCAAGGTGGCAGCGATCCGCGCCCTGGTCCCCTTGGGCCTGATGCATGTGCAGGAGACGCTGGACCAGGAGGTGACGGCGCTGGCTGGAGAGCGCTACGCCCGCAAGGCCACGGCGACCCGCGGGCGACGTCACGGTAGCAACCCCGGCACGGTCGGGCTTGCTGGTCAGCGTGTGCCGATCCGGGTGCCGCGGGTACGCTGCGTCGCGGGGAGCGAGATTCCACTGCGTGCCTACGACGCGTTGCGTGGCGATCGCGAGGCGAACGACGTACTGCTGCGACGCGTGCTCTACGGGATCTCGTGCCGCAACTACGAGGCGGCCGCGGCGGCGATTCCCGGGGCGATCGGGCTCTCGAGCTCGACGGTGTCTCGGGGGTTCATCCAGGCCAGCGCGACGCAGCTGCGCGAGCTACAGGAGCGGGATCTGTCCGGTGAGGACGTGGTCGCCCTGTTCCTGGATGGCAAGACCTTCGCCGACGCCACGATGGTCGTGGCCCTGGGGATCACCATGTCCGGGGAGAAACGCTTCCTGGACTTCGTGGAGACGACCACCGAGAATGAGAAAGTGCTGACGCCGTTCCTGCGTACGTTGGTCGAGCGGGGTCTCGATGCCTCGCAGGGTCTGCAGGGTCTGCTGGTGATCCTCGATGGCGGCACGGGGCTGCGATCGGCGGTCACGCAGGTATTCCGTGGGCGGGCGTTGGTCCAGCGTTGCCAGTGGCACAAGCGCGAGAATGTGGTGAGCTACCTGTCCAAGAGCGAGCAGGCGGACTGGCGCCAGCGACTCCAGCGAGCCTACAACCGACTGACGTACGACGAGGCTCTGCCGGCCCTCGACCAGCTCTACTCCGAGCTGGAAGACCGGAACCAGTCGGCCGCGCGCAGCCTGGCGGAGGGCCTGGAGGAGACACTGACCTTGCACCGACTCGGCGTGTACGCCGTGCTGGGCCGCTCATTCAAGACGACCAATTGTCTCGAGTCCGTCAATGCTCTGGTTGAGGAGTGCTGCGCGAAGGTCGATCACTGGAAGAACTCGAGCCAGCGCCACCGTTGGTTGGCAACGGCGCTCGTGGATATCGAACCACGCCTGCGTAAGGTGATGGGGTACCGCCACCTTCCAAAGCTCCGTGAGGCGTTGCAGCGGGAACTGAAGATCGAAAGGAAGACGCCGAAGACGCAGGCCGCGTAAGCAAGCAGGAGCCGTGGATACTTTCAACTAACTTTGGGCTTGACTCGGCCTTGGGCCACACCAAACAGCTCTTGGATGATGCGTTATGGGCACCACGCCACAGGCCCAGCAGCGTTTACGGCGCCGGCGTTAGGATGGCCAGCACTAGCAGCCGTCCCGCCCCGGTGTTGCGCACGCCGTGCGGCACCCCTTCCGGCGCCACCAGCAGTTCACCCGCGTGCATCGACAGTTCCCGATCCTCGAGCAGGAACACGCCCTCGCCATCGAGCACCTGGTACACCTTGTCCATGCCCGCGTGTGCGTGCAGCATGTGCGTCTGGCCGGGCTCGAAGGCGTTCAAGCCGACCAGCACGCGCGGCGACTGGTAGAGGGTGCTCTTGCCCATCTTGTCGGACCGCCACACGGCGTGCTCGGCCGGCCAGATGACCGCTGGATGCTCCACGTGCCCTCCTCTTCCGCCGGACCTAGCACTGCGGTCGGCAGCGGTCCGGATTCGCTAGACTCAAGTGTTCCCCCACGGTGGATGTAGCTCAATGGTAGAACATCGGGCTCACGACCAGAAAGCGTACGGCGCACAGAATCGGGGGCGTGGGTGCGCCCGGCGGCAGGCCGTTCTTCGCAATCAGATCGCGGTACATCGCGGCCCAAGGGGTCAGCGACCCATGGACGACGAATAGACGAAGATATTCGCTGCGTGTTTATGGACGGCTGGAACGTACGTGAGTCGCGGACGGGGCCGCGGTTACCATTCGAACCGCAGCGCCACGCTGCCAGTGGCACCGTTCAGACGATCGTCGAGCACATCGATAAGCGCCGTCAGGCGGTAACCGGCGCCCCAGTTCACCGACACGTGATCGGTGACTCGCGTGAGGAGATCCGCTTGCGGTTCGAAGACGAAGAAGTCGTCGCGCGCGCGGACCCAAAAGGTGGACGGCGCCGCCCACGAACAGGGTGTCCTCAATCACCCGTCCGATGTAGCCACCGGCCAGCTGGCCGAACTCGCCGTCAAGATCCGTCACTTTGTAATCAGTTGCCACGACGAAGGGGTTGTGTGCGAGTTCGACGATGAGTAGCCTCTCGCAACGCGATACTTCGTCTTATACGTGGGATGGACCTTCGACTGCATCCCTGTAGTGTGGCTCCTACGAAGGGTCACGAGAAATGCGAGCCAAACCGCCCCACCCCCGCAGGGTCTTCATGCAACAACGCCCTGGAGCAGCGGGAGATGGTAGAGGAGTCGCAGGGCCAGGGCGGTCTCGATGGCGAGATCCGAGTAGCGCCGCTGCCCGCCCCGCCGGCCGCTCCAGCGGGGTGTCCAGGCGGCGATCGCCTCCGAGGACACCCACACCGTCACATCGCCACGTCGAACGAGGGCCCGGTTGTAGGCCGGCCAGTTCGCCACGCGATCTTTCGTCTTGTATGTGGGATGGACCTTCGACTGCATCCC
>JAKZVK010000359.1:0-6617 GCA_047516085.1 Bryobacterales bacterium | reverse complement strand
TCTCAAGCTCGCGAGACTGCCCAACACGGTGATGAAGTTCTCGGGCTGGCGTTATTCGTCGAAGCAGGACCATCCCTATCGGGACGCCAAGCCGGTTGTTCGCAAGGCCTATGACGCGTTCGGCCCGGACCGCATGATCTGGGGCGGCTTGGGGAAATCGATAGAGGATTTCGCGAAAGCCGTGGAAGTGTTTGAGTTGATGTTTGACTTCGCGTCCGAGGCCGACCGGGCTAAGATCCGTGGGCTGACCGCGAAGAAGCTGTATCAATTCTGAGCCTGGGCGCACTTCGGGAGGCAGAGAAGTGAGTGAACCGGTTTCGATCAACGCCGCCGTGGCGTTCATGCATCCTGACGACGTTGCGAAGCTTTTCGTGCCAAGCTCACAGCGCGAACCGGTCACGATCGTCCCCGAGTATTCGCGCGACGAGGACGGCGTGGATACCGTAAAGGTGCTGATGGCGACCTCTCACCTGATCGTGTTCGAGGCGTCGCGTCCCAAGGGCGCGGTCGACCGCATGCACGTGCATCCCGACCATGAGTCGATCGGGTACCAGAAGAAGGGGCGCGTGCGGATGACGATCGGCGACGAGACGTCGATCGTCGAGGAGGGCGACAGCTATCGTCACCCGTTGGGCGTGCGGCATCAGCACGAAGTATTGGAGGACTCGGTGCGCATCGAGGTCAAGTACTATCCCGAAGGAAAAGCCATCGAGTCGTGGAACGCGCTGGTCGGGCCGCACTCGGCTCCGGCAGCGGAGGACAACGGCTGAGCGTGCCGTGGCTCTAAGAATCAGCGTAGTTCTTCCTGTCTACAACGAAGAGAGGCTGCTTGAAGAAGCGCTAGACTCGCTGGTCGGGCAGACCGAGTGCGACTTCGAGGTGATTGCCGTCGATGATGGATCGACCGACGGCACCCCGGCGTTGCTCGATCGGTTCGCCGCGCAGGACGGGCGGGTGAGGCCGGTACGGCAGCCACATGCGGGGATCGTGGCGGCGCTGAACCGTGGGCTGGCCGAGGCGCAGGGAGCCTACGTTGCCCGCATGGACGCCGATGACGTTGCGAATTCTGAGCGGTTGAGGCTGCAGGCGGATTTTCTCGACCGAGAGCGGGGTGTCGGTCTCGTCGGCAGCAGGGTCTAGTATCTCGGCGACGTCGAGAGGAACGCGGGGCTCGCTCACTTCGTCGCGTGGACGAACTCGCTAACGTCGGAAGAAGACATTTCTCTCTATCGGTTCGTTGAGTCGCCGCTTGTTCACCCCAGCGTCATGTTTCGGCGAGAGTTGGTGGAGCGATTCGGCTGCTACCGCGCCGGCCCGTTTCCGGAGGACTACGAGTTGTGGTTGCGCTGGATGGAGAGGGGTGTGCGCATGGCCAAACTCGAGGAGACGCTTCTCGATTGGAGGGAGCGGCCGAACCGCCTCACACGCATCGATCCGAGGTACTCCGTGGATGCGTTCTACCGGACCAAGGCACCGTACCTCTACCGTTGGCTTGAGCGCCACAACCCGCACCATCCGGCGGTGATTGTGTGGGGGTCGGGCCGCACGTCCCGCCAACGTTTGCGGTTTCTAACGGATCTGGGTGTGCGAGTGGAGACCTACGTCGATATCGATCCACGCAAGATCGGCCAACGAATCAGCGAAGTCGACGTGATCGGCCCGGAGGGGCTGCCGGAGCCCGGACGGTGCTTCGTGCTGGCCTGGGTGGGGTCCCGCGGAGCGCGGGAGTTGATCGAGCGGGAACTGAGCAGGCAGCAGCGCCGCCGGGGCGCCCACTACCTGCTGTGCGCGTGAGCCGAAACGGGGAGCGGCGGCGGTGGAACAACGAGCGCTTGCGCCAGGCCCTACGGATGCCGGCTACCTGGCACAAGCGAGCTGTTCCGCGAATTTGAGAACCGAGGAATCGGTGCAGTCAATCTCATACGGGGCAAGGCTGGAGCCTTCCGCCACATCGCTCCCCGGCCACTTCAGAGAATTGCCGCCCAGATCAGACGGCTAGCTCGTTGCCGCTTTTTGCTTTGGTCGCGGCCGCCGGCGCCTGGTTCGGCTGCGTGACCTGGGTCGGCGACCATCGGCCTCGCGTCCGGGGTTTTCATTCCTGGCGAGGCGCTCGCGTGGTTCGGTCGGCGTGACCGTCTCCGCAGCGAACTCGGGAATCTCTCGCCGAGGGATTTTCGATTTCAAGACGCGCTCGATGTCGTGGACGGCGGGTAGTTCTTCGATAGCCGCGAAAGTGTACGCCTTGCCGCTCTTCTCGGCGCGGCCGGTGCGGCCGACGCGATGCGTATACTCATCCGGCGTCCCTGGCACGTCGAAGTTGATCACGTGCGAGATGTTGGCTACGTCGATGCCACGCGCCATGACGTCGGTCGCCACGAGCACATCAAACCGCCCCTCACGAAAGCCCTTCATCGCCCGGTCGCGCTGCGCCTGCGTCATGTTGCCTTGGATGGCCGTGGCGTTGTGTCCTGCTTGGCTGAGTTGCTCGGCCAGCCGCTTGGCGCGATGCTTCGTTCGTAGGAAGACAAGAGCCGAGCGGAACTCGTCGCTGTCCAACAAGTGGCGCAGGAGCTGCGTTTTCTGTGTTGCTCTTACGAAGTAGAGCGCATGCTCGATCGTCGGCGCCGGAATGGAGTGCCCCAACTCGGCCACGTGACAATCCGTCAGCAGGCCGTCCGCCAGCGAGCGCAGTTCTCTCGGCATCGTTGCCGAGAACAGAAGGTTCTGGCGCTTTGCCGGCAGGAGCGCCAAGATACGCCGCAGATCGGGAAGAAAACCCATGTCGAACATTCGATCGCACTCGTCGAGCACGAGGGTCTCAATCCCGCCGAGAGGCACACGACCCTGTCCATGAAGATCGAGGAGCCGGCCGGGGCAGGCAATCAAAATGTCGGGACGCTTGGCCAGACCGCGAATCTGTGGGGGACTTGGAACGCCTCCGTAGATGGTGATCGCCGTCACTTCCGTGAACTTGGCCAAGGCGCTGATCTCGGTATGGATCTGCATCGCCAGTTCCCGCGTGGGAACAACAATCAGGGCTCGCGGACCGCGTTTCGGGTTGGCGAGCAAACGTTCGAGAATCGGCAAGGCAAAGGCCGCCGTCTTGCCGGTGCCGGTCTGGGCCAGGCCCAGCACGTCACGCCCGGCGAGTCCCGCCGGGATGGTCTCCGCCTGGATCGGCCACGGCTCGGAAAAGCCAAGGCCCTCGATGCCACGCTGGAGACTTGTTCGCAGGTTGAACTGCGAGAACCCGGTCTCAGACCGGGAAGAAACTTCAATCATGTAGAAATTCACCTTTCAGTGGCCGCCGCGCCGTGCGCGTACGAACACCGCATCGTTCAAACCCATACAACAGCGATAGGTGAGAGGGAAAACAGAAACGACGCGATCCGTTGTCAGGAGACCCTGTTGTGCGTCGGGGCCGCCAGGCGGCGGCCGGTCAGATACTCTGCGTATATTGTACTACAGATGGTTTGCATGGGTTTCACCTCCCCCGCTTGGACATCGGTAACGTCACGGATCGGTTGTTGGCCGGCGATCGTGGTGCTTGTGTGTTCGCTGGGTGCGGGCGCAGCACGAAGCGAGCCGGTCGTGCCGGGGTATCAGTTGATGCTTCGGCAGCCCGGCGCAGATCTGGCCGAGGCGGGGAGGTTGTTGCTGGAGGAGTTGGGGTGCGCGAACTGCCATGAGCCCGACGGGGATGCCAAGGGTTCGGGCAGCAAGGCTGGTCCGGTGTTGACGGGGGTCGGGTCGCGTCTGCGGGCGGGCCACCTGCAGCGTTACCTAGCGGACCCGCAAGGCGTGAAGCCCGGCACGACCATGCCACGGGTGGGGCGTCACCTCACGGGAAGCGCGCGCCAGGAAGCGGTGGCCGCACTGGTTCAGTTTCTGCTTTCGTCGACAGACGATACGTCCACGAGGAGCCGCATCGAGGGAGACGCGGGACGCGGGCAAGCGCTGTACCACCGCGTGGGTTGCGTGGCGTGCCACGAACCGGATGCCTCCTATCGGCCGGCGAATTGGGGTTCGGACGTGCAGCCGCGGAAGCCCACCCTTGCCTCGGTGCCTCTTGGGTCGGTGACACTCGGCGACGTTGGCCAGAAGTATCGGCCGGGGTGGCTCGCGAGATTCCTGCTCGATCCCCTGCAAACCAGACCGTCGGCTCGTATGCCGCGGACGCCGTTGAGCGAGCAGGAAGCGGCTGACCTGGAAGCGTTTCTGGCCAGCGGGAAAGCCACGCCGGATGGGCCACCGACACTCGTCGCAAAGAAGAGGGCACAAGGCAGAGACCTCTTCAGCGAACTAGGTTGCGCGTCCTGTCACGAAATGGTGGTAGGCGGGACGAAGCTGCCATCGAACGTTCGCGTCAAGCCCCTTGCCGAACTGCTTGCCGATCTGGGAGACGCCGTAGCGCAGGGTTGCCTGGCCAGTTCCCCGCCCCCCGCAGCACCCGACTTCGGGCTGAGCGGCGGGCAGAGGCAGGCACTTCGCCAAGCGATCACCGGGCCGGTAGCGGCAGAGGCGGCGCGGCCGCCGCAAAGCGCGATTCAACAGAAGCTCGCCGCGCTGAACTGCCTGGCGTGCCACGTGCGAGACGGCGTCGGCGGACCGGACGTGGTCAGGGCCGCTTATTTCGAAACGGTCGAGGAGCGCGACCTCGGCGATGAAGGGCGCTTCCCGCCTGGGCTCACCGGCATCGGACGAAAACTGACAGCGGACGCGCTTCGCAGCTCCATCCACAGTGGCGAATCCGTGCGGCCATACCTCGCGACGCGCATGCCTGACTACGGCGCGACGCATGCCGCCACGCTCGCGGAGTTGTTCGAGCAGGCGGACCTCAGCGGCGATATCGCGCCGGTCGAGCGAAGAGGGCGCAACCGCTACGGCCGCCAGTTGATTGGACAGGGGGGCCTGGGTTGCGTCGGGTGCCACGACCTTCGCGGGCGCAAGTCGTCGGGCATCGGCGCAATCGACCTGGCTCACTCGCCGCAGCGGCTGCGGGTCGAATGGTTTCGCGATTTCCTGATCGACCCCGCCCGGTTCGCGCCGGGCACGCGCATGCCCTCGTACTGGCCCGGCGGCGGGGCGGTGAACAAGGAAGTCCTTCGCGGCAACACGGGGCGCCAGATCGATAGTCTGTGGGTCTACCTGATGGAGATCGACCAGACGCGCCTGCCGGAGGGTATGGAGGAGAAAAAAGCCTTCGAGTTGAAGCCGACGGATCGGCCGATCGTCTTTCGTACGTTCATGAGCGGCGTCGGGATGCACGCCGTTGCCGTCGGTTTTCCCGAGCAGATTCACGCCGCGTTTGACTCGCAACAGATTCGCTGGGCGCAGGCCTGGCGGGGGCGCTTTCTCGACGCGGAGAGCACGTGGGACGATCGCTTCACTCCGCTCACCCCCGCCTTGAGCGACGACCTCGTGGCGCTGCCGCCGGGGCCGCCGTTCGCGATCCTCGCCGGCGAGAACTCCCCGTGGCCCGACGCGGGCGGCTTCCCCGCCGGGTATCGCTTCGGCGGTTTCCGTCTCGATGAAGGCGGCGTGCCGACGTTTCTCTACGAGTTCGAGGGCCTGCAAGTCGAAGATCGAGTCACGCCGACGCCCGATGGACGCTCCTTGCGCCGGGAGCTGCGGGTGCGGGGCCCGGCGCGAGACCTGTGGTTTCGGGCGGGTGTCGGCGAGACGATCGAATCGCTCGGCGACGGCAGCTTCCAAATCGATGGGCGGCTACGGGTTCGACTTGAGGGGGTCACGCCGGTGATTCGGCAGTCGAGCGCCCGCACGGGTCGGGCGCGTAGTGTCGAGGTGTGTCAGGAACTGGTTGCACCGATGAATACCGTAGGTAGTGAAGTTGTTTTGATGCAGGAGTTTATGTGGTAAAGAAGAACCTTCTCTTGAGCCTTGCCCGTAGCCTCCGACCCGTGCCGCTCCCGGCCATCGTGTTGCTCGCCTTGCTGACTGCCGGCACTGCGGCCGCGCAGTCCGAGGACGACTACTACAAGATGATCACCCTGCCGATCCCGCAAGACCTCACCCTCGAAGTCAGCGGCTTGGCGCTGCTCCCCGACGGCCGCATCGCCGCCGCGATTCGTAAAGGCGAAGTGTGGATCGCCGACAACGTGTACGACGACCCACCGACCGACGTCACCTTCAAGCAATTCGCAAGCGGGCTTCACGAACCTCTTGGGCTGGCTTACAAAGACGGCGACCTCTATCTGGTCCAGCGGACGGAACTCACCCGCCTGCGCGACACCGACAAGGACGGGCGCGCCGATGAATACCTGACCGTCGCCAAGGGTTGGGGCGTGACGGGCAACTATCACGAGTACGCCTATGGTCCGAAGTTTGATCCGGCCGGGAACATGTGGATCACGCTCAACTCCGGGCTCGGCAAGAAGCCGAACCCGTCCGACGATGCTTGGCGTGGTTGGAGCTTGAAGGTTTCTCCGGATGGTTCCTGGAAGCCGGTTTCGGGTGGCATGCGCTCACCCTCGGGGATAGGCATCAACGCAGAGGGCGACGCGTTCTACACCGATCAACAGGGCAACTGGATACCGACGAACACGTTGAGTCACATGCGCGAGGGGGTGTTCCGCGGCTACGTCGATGCGTTGAAG